>JBHLQS010000037.1:0-18903 GCA_048883405.1 Candidatus Thorarchaeota archaeon | reverse complement strand
CCGGCTGGAAATATAACTACTGGGAGATGAAAGGTGTACCTATCCGGGTTGAAGCAGGACCAAGGGACATCAAAAAGAATCAGGTGGTTGTGTTTCGTAGAGACCTCATGAAACGTGAATCTGTGGCTTTGAAAGACCTCAAGAAACATGTCAAGGCTTTGGGCAAAGACATTGACCAGACTCTGAAAGCACAGGCCGAAGCCAAGTTCGATGGGCTCATAGTTGATGCTGATACAATCGGTCAGATTGATGATGCCATGAACAATGGTAAGATTGCCCGAATCCCATTCTGTACCACCGAGATGGAAGGGCTGAGTTGTGACGAGGAGATCAAAGACAAGACTGGTGGAGAGATCCGCGGGACACGGATAGACATCGACGAAAAGGCAGAAGGAGTCTGTGTTGTCTGCGGAAAAGTCGCCCAAGCAGTAGTCTACGTCGCCCGATCTTACTAATGTTCAGTTCTGGACCTAGCAATAGGTCCAGACTGTATCCTTTTTCAATACGTTATCTATTCGAGTATGTCAAGGTGGTTTCGTTGAAAGTTTTGGTTCCTTACACCGAAGAGTTGGCTAATGCAATCCAAGAAACTCTAGGAGACAAGGCTGTTGTTGTTCGTTCGGATAGGACTGTTGAATCAATGCTTGAGCATGCTCGAGATGCTGACATTGTGGTGTCTGGCCGGTTAGCCGCTGATTACATCCGTGAGGCTCCAAATCTGAAGATGATTCAAGCCTTAGGTGCTGGTGTTGATAAGATTGACCGCCAAGCAGTTCTAGACAGGGGCGACGTCATTGTCTGCAACAACCACATGAATGCAATGGAGGTTGCAGAATATGCTATCATGTTGCTCTTTGCGGTAGCAAAAAACATCATTCTCAGCGACAGGGAGCTCCGAAAGGGTGACTGGATCTTTGGTTATGGAGGACCAAATCCCAATGTAGAGATTCGAAACAAGACCTGCCTGATTATGGGGTTGGGCAATATTGGTGCTGAGATAGCGAAGCGGTTGAAAGGCTTTAATCTCGAACTGAGGGCTGTGACTCGAAGCGGGCAAAGCCCCAATGCGCACCTTGTTGACAGCATAACCAGTCTGGAGGACATGAAGCCCTACGTACAAGATGCTGACTTCATTATTCTTTCATTACCGCTTACTCACAAGTCCCGCGGCATCATTGACGGTGAGGTCATCTCTTGGATGAAGCCCTCTGCGATTCTAGTGAATATATCCCGGGGAGAGATAGTGGATGAAGCTGCACTCTACCAAGCTTTGAAGGATAGAAAGATTCAAGCTGCTGGACTAGACGTCTGGTGGAACTACCCTCAATGGGGCAAGCCCGATATGAAGATGCCCTCCCTTAAGTTCCCCTATCATGAGCTGGACAATGTCGTCATGTCACCACATCGCGCGGCATATTCTCTGAACACCCAGCAGGCTCATCTTGATTTCGTTAGAGAAAACGTCCTACGATTTGTCTGTGGAGAGCGTCCTCTCAACATAGTGGACATGAATTTAGGATACTGACCGCGCCAAACCAACAGTTTTGCAGGTGCTTTTCAATGAAAATACAGACGGAAAACTAGGAGTAAGCTCCATCGAAATTGCATCATCTAATAGATTTTGCCAGAGAGGTGCCACATAATGACGGAGAGTCAGGTCTTTAAGGAGTATCTCAAAGCAGACAACGACTGCGACACAGGTGATACGAGAGTGAGTCTAGAGAGTCTTTCAGACATTCCAGGAGTCGGCGAGAAGGTCAAAAAGGCCCTGGTTGACCATTTTGGAAGCGAGGCGGTAGCCCTAAAGGTAGTCACAGATTCGCGGGTCGATCTAGTTGCAGCTGCACCAGGAATCGGAAGCAGACAAGCGGTAAATATCGTGAAGGCAGCTTTTGAGGTTCAATTTGGTGCGAGTGCCAACACGATACTTCGTAGCACAGATGTAAGGAAGATTTACGACTCGGTCGTGGGAATAATCCGAGGCTATACCAATACAGGTTACGCGCGGGACAAGCTTATCCTTTACTTTCCTCTCCCTCCGGACAAGATTGATGTCATTAAGGAGCGCCAGAAGTACTTCTCAGATGCAATCGATATGGCCTCTAGATTGAAAGACGAACAGAAAGAAATGCTGAAGACAAATCTGGCTCAGGTTCGGGGTCTCTATAGACGAGTAAAACCCCGCCGGCTCGAAGGCAGAGTGATAATCACCAATGATGAAAAGGTGTTTGACACACTTGTGGCCGAAGGAGTTGACCGATGGTGTCCTGTCTATGTCCTCTCAGAGGGTGAGAACGCCGCTGATTATGCAAAAGGATATGATCTTGTCCTCTTCATATCGCCACTTGGTGTGTATGATGACTCAGTAGACCTACTCGACAATGTGGAGATCTTAGGAAAGGACTGGACACTTGATGATGTACTCCCAGAGCGAACCATTGGCTTCTATTCAAGGAACTACAGGGTAATTGATGCATCATCTAATCTTGCCGGTGTATTTGACGCAGTACCATCCAATGAGTCCGTGGAAGAGTTTGTCAAGGGCCTGGACATGGACAGTCTGAAAGAGGCTGGAGAGATTCTAAAGAATATCAATGAGGATGGTGATTTAGCAGAGGGCATCGATAACGAACTGGACAAATACAGAAAGGCTGTGAAAGCCTTTCCCACTGCCATTGCTGAAACCGAGGCTTGGTTGAATGAGGAGATAAAGAGCAGAGTTGCAAAGAGTGAGGTCACACTGGGAGGCGAGCAGATCATTAACATTCTTCAGTCTGCAGACATGGAAGGGGCTGAGGGTAGTGCTCTAAGAAACATGCTACCTGCAGAGATCGTAGAAACGTTCACCACTGTTGTTCAAGAGGCTGAGGACAAACTCGTCGAAGAGCTCGGTCTGAACATGAGAGAGGCTGACTGGGTCACTGGAGTGATCAGTGAAGAGATTTCTCTGCCAATAAAGACAATTCCCACTCAAATAAACGACCTTGAGGACCGGTTAAGAAGGCTGTTTGCACACCGTCAGTTTGGATTGATCAAGAGAGTTGCAGGGCAGTTGGAGAAGCTGACTCCTGCCGTAACCGAGGCAGTCCAGACATTATTGGAGTATGATCTGTTCCTTGCAGTCGGGCTGTTTGGTGTTGATTACAAGCTCACCACTCCAAAGATTAGTTCCGAGTACAAGGGTGTGGGTGTCAAGGCCGCAAGGAACATGTTCTTAGCTGAGAGCGAGTTCAAAGGAAAGCATGGCAAGGTCCAGCCCATCGACTACGCCATAGGCGACACTCCGATCAAGCCAACTGGAACAAACGAGGAAAATTGTGCTATTCTCTCAGGAGCAAATAGTGGCGGAAAGACTACTACAATCCAGACACTGGCTCAAATTGTCACAATGGCTCAGGCTGGACTTCCCGTTCCTGCAGATGAGATCTACATGCCTGTCTTTGAGGAGATTTACTTCTTCTATAAGAGTCGTGGAATGGTCAGTGCTGGCGCTTTTGAAGCAACGCTGAAGCAGTTTGCAGAAATTGTGACATCAGAGAAGTCCAAGCTTGCCCTTTTTGATGAGGTGGAAGCTATTACTGAGCCTGGCAGTGCAGCAAATGTCATTGCAGGTTTGATTGAGATTCTACAAAAGGACTCCAAGAGCTGCACCGTACTCTGTAGCCACCTTGCTAAGGAGATAAAGGACGTCACAGAAGTTCCTGTGAGAATCGACGGCATTGAGGCACAGGGTCTAGATGAAAACCTAGATCTTGTGGTTGATAGAACACCTCGCTTCGGGTATCTGGCACGAAGTACCCCTGAACTGATTGTTGAGCGACTGACGAAACTTTCTAAGGGTAGAAAGAGGGAAGTCTATGCTACAATTCTTGAGAACCTCACTGGTTCCCGTGGTGACATCCAGAGTTGAAACGCATACTTGTATTTGGTGACACACATATCCCATCCAGAAGGGACTCGATTCCTGACTCATTCTTTAGTCACATTGAAGGTGCCCATTATGACTTTGCTCTGGTCACAGGAGATCTCGTGCGTGAGAATGAAATGAGGGCTGCATTGCCAGCTCTGCCCACATGCCATATAGTCCAAGGTAACATGGACTATGGAAGCAGATTTGACTTTCACAAACAAGTTCAGATTGGCGATTTCAACATCCTTCTCATTCATGGTACTCAGCTCCGTCCTCGTGGCAACATTAAGCAGCTTGCAGAGATAGTCATGAATGTCAATGCTGACGTTGGCATTCACGGTCACACCCATACTCCTGCCATCGATCTACATGATGGCCGCCTATTTCTAAATCCTGGAACCATCTCAGGTGCAACGGGGGGCTGGGCCGGAAGGGTTGATGCAAGCTTCATGGAGTTGGAGATATCAGGCTCCCAAATGACAGTAGTCCTGCACTTGACTGACTGGCAAGTTGCAAAGCAATCAAGTCTTAGATTTGTCAAAGAGAATGAAGAGATTGTCCGTTGCTAGCCATTTCCCCATGGATCTGGATTGAGAAGGCGCAGGAAGATGCGTTTGATGACGTTGGTGCTTCCTGCCATAGCCAACTTGGTCACCTTGATTCTGATGTCAGAAAATCGAGATTCATCCAGGTCTGTTGCCTTCGTAACACCAAACATGCGGAATATGTCTACCGCGTCAAGGTCTGAAACGTAGCCTCTTAGGTCTGGCATTGCGGCGCGAATGTCTTCTAGTGGATCGATGTCCCTAGTGAACTTGACCTTTGCAAAGAACATTGCCAGGGTCTTCTTGACAAGCTTATCCTCTGGGCTTTCAGACTCCATTTTAGTTACCAGTCCAAGTGACCCTGTTCTCAATTTTGTGGATATTATGTCCTGAACCTCTTCCGCTAAGCTTCGGTTCAGACCAACAGCAATTCCTACATTGATCATGAGCATCCGGATTCGGTCCAGTAGGATTCCTATAGAGGCTCCAACGATAGACTTCCCCCTCATAACAGCTTGCCACTCATAGAAGGCATCGTTTATTTCATGAAGTCCCTTGCTCTGACTAGAGAGCCTCTTCAGGTCCTCTTCTGGGATTATTGGGCACCAGACGGTCACTGGGCCGCTGTCAGGCTCCGGGAGATTCATCTTGGTCGTTCGGGCTAGATTGAAGACTATTATCAGTCTATCCATAACATATCTCGCTCATCTTCAAACCCACAGCTACTCCAATTGCGCAGTTCGGTCTATTTCTTAAAGAGATTGGATAGACCATGTCCAGGTTGTGGTTTCATTGCCCGTGAAGGTTAGGATTGAAGTGATAGACATACTTGGAACTGGAGAATGTTCAATGGGACAGAAAATAGGTGAGGTCTACAATTACCCAGAGGATCGCGGAAAGATGTGTCCTAGCTCCTTTTATTCTCTTATTCCATGGATAATGGTCATGCAATCGGGTGGAAAATACTCCTTCTTCAAGGATGATGGCAATAGCGTGACTCTTGGTTGTCCAGACTTTACCCATCAAGTAGTGTATAAGGTCATAAGAGAAATTGTCGATGATTGAATACAACCTTTGTTCCTAGGTCGGAATGAATTTATCTTGGGATAATGTGTTTCTTTAGGTATGGTGGGGCATTTGCCATCTGAATGGGATCACGAACCCACAGGTCAAGAATCAGATGATAGTGACTATGAGGCAGATACCACCAACTATGATGATCTTGTTTGGCTGACAAAGAAGGCTGCCCGGTCGAAGCTTGAGAAATGGCGAAAGGGACGGGCACAATCTGATGGAACAGAACCTACCGACGATGAAATTGCTGTCGAGAAGACTTGCCGGACCTGCTACTTCTGTTCATCTCGCAGAGAATTCAACAAGGTCTTGTATGTGCGATGTACGAAAGAAGAACCTGAGTGGGTCGTTGCACAGGATAACCTTCCATGTTGGAAGTTGTTTGAATGAAACTGTATCTGAATTAGTCTTAGGAGATACTCCTCATGAATTCTGGATCCAACTACAATATCGATACTGAGATTCATTTTGGTCCCTTGGAGATGATTGACCTTCCGAAGATCATAGGTGAATGCGACAAACGTTGGCAGAATCTTGGACTATGCTTGGTAAATGACAGCGTTATCCGACTCGGAGTCATCAAAGGAGAATTCCACTGGCATAGGCACGATTTGGAGGACGAGTTCTTCTATGTGATAGATGGCCGCCTTATTGTTGACTTAGAAGACCAAACAGTCGAGCTCGGTCCACAGCAGGGCTTTCTAGTACCGCGGGGAGTCAACCATCGCACAAGAGCACCCAAAAGAACTGCAATTCTGATGGTCGAGGGCAGCACGGTCACACCCACAGGGGATTAGTCCTGGGCATTTTGGAGAGAGTTCTGTAAAGAAGCATCCAACCCAAACACTATTAACTATTGTTAATTCATTATATATGGATTCTCCTCCTGTGGTGAGATTATGGAGTTGTCCAAATCGGTATGTTGTAAGGAAATCAAGAATATGGACGTCATGGACGCATCGGGCAAGAAGATTGGTCGCGTCATCGACTTTACATTCACTTTTGATGAAACGCTCAAGCTGGCTCATTTTATCCTTGGCGGATCAAAAGCAGAGGAATTTCTTGAAGCTATCAAACTCAAACCTGACGAAGACCCAGTGTTTGACTCTACTTTGATCATGAAGGTAGATGATCATATCCATCTAGACACCTCTGGGAACAGTCTGAAAGACTCCTATTCCGAAATCCTGGATAATGAGATTAGGTTTTCAGACCTAAAGAAATTAGACATTTACGACAAAGACAATGTCAAAGTGGGACAAGCCATAGATGTGGACTTCCAGTTGGATGGTCATACAGCTCTGATAGCAGGTGGAGGGTTCATAGAAGAGAAGCTGGAGGCCATTGGCCTGAAGGATGATGTTGACATCATAATTCCCTTTGAGGTCATAGTTTCAATCGATGAGTCGATTAGGCTTTCAGTTTCAAAGGATGAGCTTGATGCCAGTCTAGATGGTATTCTGAGAGAAAGAGCGCTTGAGATAAAGAAACAGAGACAGGCTGCTGCGACTCACAATCAAGGCAAGAAACAACGAGTACGTGCCATCTGGCCCTATGGACCTACATGATACAACTTCTCTCACACTCGGCTGCTGTGAGTGAAAGACCCATATTCCCCATGGTGCCTTGGTCAGTCGGCATCCATGGAGGTAGCAACAGATGATTCCCTCACAGCCTTTTGGGCGTACAATCCAATCATTAGAATGGGTCAGACCCATTGAAGGTGAAATGATGGCATTGACGATTCTAGCGAGAGTCCTTTAGACTATACTGCAATATTATCAGACTTAGGAGAAATTTCAATGGGTCTGGTTAGTTGGTGCAACTTCTCTCCGAATTCTTTCTTCAGTTCTTCCAATGCGATCTATGATTCGCTTTAGAGTCTTTAGCATTCCTTCAAGATTATCATCGAAATTACCATGTGACAGAATTCTCTCAACGGTGAGAAGAGCCTTCTCCGCCTCGCGAATTAGACCATATGCAGTTCCAGGATACTCGTTCACTCGATCCTCCTTTAAGACGAATTGTATCAAATCCAGAAGTTCCTCAGTCCCGTAGACTTTCATATCAATTGCTCTTTTCGGACACGCTGCCACACAAACACCACAACCTCTGCACCTCTCTTGTCGCACATAGATGGTCTTGTCTACTATGATAGGTGCTTCCCAAGGACAAAGGTCCGTACATAGCCCACACAAAATACACCCATTTGTTCCAGTGTTTCTGACTTCTATTACTGACAATAGAGCAACTTCTGTTGAATTCAATTCCTCATCCATTTGGGGTACAATATCTGTGTTGCTCACAGAACCATCACTCTTCTTTACTTCAATATCCTCGGATTGCACCCACGGTTCTTCAGCTCTCTCTCAACCTTGAGTAGATGGACCATTGAAACACTTATTGCATTCTTCAAGGAAACCCGCATCAACCTGAGGTCACTATCGGTGTGGTCGGATAGTTTCCTAGGAAGAATTACGTTGAATGCATGTGTCCGCCACATTGACATGTTATTTACCCATTCAGATTGCTTACGTATCGAATGTATACTTTTATCATGAATAGCTAAATGGTTCAGTGAATTACCAGCCTTGTCTACCCCATCACCAGTGGATAGTACATCTCTGTCATTACTGGACGCCAATCACATCACCAATTCCTATATAGTAACATAGATTTATAACTCTTCGCCATTCCATTAGAAAAAATATGCCACGAAATTACATATTAGAATGTTTCACTTTGGAAGTTAGAATGTGCAATTCATGTTACAGCTAATAAAACCAGATGCTAGTTTCAGTCACTATTAATCAAAAAAGGCGTCAGAAATGAGGGCTATCAAGAAGGTTTATGACAGTCTTCGACAAGATTTCAGTAAAGAGGGATATTCTTGGTTCAGATACTAAATGATCCACTCAATATCAAGCTGCTACGACTGATATGCTCAGGCAACGGAGTGGATATCAACATCAGCGAACTCTCTGAGAAACTAGAGAAACACCGGAACACAGTGGCTACAAGAATGGAAAATCTGTTCTCAAATAGACTCATCGATAAACCCTTTCATCCCTTCCCAAGAGTCTTTTCAGAATACCCTCTCCTTGTTCTTGAAAAAGCAAATCTGCCTCGCAACCAACAAACAAACACATGGATTGAGAAGAATCCGCATATCTGGGCTGCATTCTTTGTAAAAGATGAGGATTACAATACCCTGCTAATAGAACTCCACGAGGATCTTCATGCGTATCAAGTGTGGAGGGATTCCATCCTTCAGGGGGAGTATGTTTCTTCTGAAGCCATCTATCTCAGTACCAAAGCAATAATCAAGAATGACCTTGCCGCCTCGGTTGAACTCCTGAAATC
Organism: Candidatus Thorarchaeota archaeon; assembly: GCA_048883405.1. Classification (GTDB taxonomy): domain Archaea; phylum Asgardarchaeota; class Thorarchaeia; order Thorarchaeales; family Thorarchaeaceae; genus SMTZ1-83. Next base: position 10,011 of record JBHLQS010000037.1, on the reverse strand, counting down.
TGATTTTCATAAATCTCCACAAATTAAGATGAACGGTCTTACAATGGATCAAACATATCTGGATTTAATTGAAGCACTCATGCTGGGCAAAGGTGTCTGGACAAATCCAAACTCATTAGCGCGGGAACTCAACGTTCACCGCATGACTGTTCAACGAAGGCTTGACCTTCTCCTTCAAGAGAAGATAATCTCAAAGCCTGTGTCCCGTTTTCCACGAATGTGGGCTCCACCTGGATACTTCATTGTTCTCTCACTGATTGAGCTGAAGAAGCAAAAGAATCGCATATCAAAAATCCTCACAGAAGACCCCCACACATCTCTTATAGTAAAAGCTGGCGCAGGAAAGTACAACCTAGTAGCTATAAGCTGCTTTTCAAGGCTCAGAGATCATCTCACCTGGGAAGAAGAATACGACCAAAGATTCTCAGGATCCATTGGAGCAGTCAAGAATCTGTATCTCTCTCCTTCAATGACCTTCTCGATACATCAGCAATACGTGCCACTCGAATTTCTAAGAAAGCAGCTGAAGAATATTCGTGCGTAAAATCTGATTCAAAACCTACAATCTTGGATAGAAGTAGTTCTACAGGAAAGGCATACCTGGAATAAACCATGTGAAATGTGACGCCTTTCACAGGCAGTTTATGACTCTATGATTGACAGCCCGTAAGAAGGAGTGGCGCCGCCGGGAACTGCCAGTCGAACTCCTTCATTCTATCTGAAAGCAATCTCCAGATTTGTGGCAAGCTTCACGCATGAACCAATCAAGCAGTTACCGATAGGACAGTTACTGTATGCAACTTTGTAGAGTCTGCGAATCTTGTTCTCTTTCGTCCCTTCCGGAACAGTCACCTTGGTATCTACCTCGATTCTGTTGAAACGACTCTGTCCTTCTTCGTCAGTATCATAATGCCCAACAATCTCGGAATGCAAATCAAAGAGCTTGATGTGAGCCTTTTCTAAGGCAATCTCAAAGACGAGATTCACACATGATCCTATAGAAGCAAGGAAGAGCTGGTGCGGACTGGTTGTCCCAGGGAGCTCCTTTGTCATAGTAGGCGGACAGACCGCCGTGCTCTGATACCCTCCCAAGGTTATACTATGGACCTTGGACATATCTGTTGAGGTCAGATGAGCTGTGAAGGTTGAATTACCCATTATTTTTCCCTCTCTTGGTTGTCTGAGTTGCGTGAGGACTTCTTTCAACAACTCCAAGATGTACTGAATCATAATTCAAAATAAATGTATGTAAATGGACATAAATATGAACGAAATCGAACACATTGAAAAGAAGAACTATCGCCGCTGGGATTATCATTCTAGCCGAAACCTAGGCTTGCCACCAAATCATCAATGATATGTTTGATTGGGTCTGCAAAATACATCAAAAGGAAGATGATAGTGAAGATGGATATCATAATCGCCCATCTCATATAGTATTCCCTGCGTAAATCTGAGAAGTTGCGTGCCAGCTCTGCAAGGTCTCTTGCCCGGGTCCGATAATACCATGCAAGGCCTCGATTGGTGATGGAATAGGATCCCTCTCGCTCAGCAATGAGCCCGCTCCTCTCGGCTTGTCTTATATTCTTCATAATGCCTCTCTGTTTTATGTTGTGGAACCCTATCACGGCTTGAACATCGTAGTACCGGTGACCGACGCTGACTCCTCTGAGAAAATCCTGTTCAATGGTATCTGCTCGCTTGGGGCCAGTTGCGAGTCTTCCAAGAACCCAATATGTCATGAGATCCTCATACATCTCATTTGCGCCAAGACGAATTGTGTCTACATCAATCTCGTCACCTGCAGCTCTCAATTCCTTAAAGGTAGATATACCCTCCCAGAGTATTATCCCGGATATCGCGAACGCTACCAGCTTATCTACGAAGTAATATCCGAAAATTGAGAAGGTGAGGCCGATCATAACACCGACGGCAACCTTGATGTGGGAGGTGTCTTCTTTGGCGTCTCCAATTAGAGCCAGATTCCCTGAACTTCGCCCCACCATCACCTTCAACCAAATGAGGCCCTTGTTGATCACGATGGACAAGAACTCCACATAATATGCTTGAACCGACCATTGCACCGGCTCATTTGAAAGCAGACCAGCAATTGAACCCACTGCGAGTAGTGCCCCAGTGATCATCATGACTATGATGATTGCTAGAGCGCCAAGCCTGTCTCGATTGTACTTGATGCTGAATGCAATTATGCCTACGACTAGAAGATCGGTCAGATTCTCAACGCCTTCATTCAATATAGCGTCACTTTGAATTGTCAGGCCAATCCAAATCTTCACAGAAGCCAGAAGAAGCAGAGCAAATGTGGAGATAATAAGTACAATGCGTTCCGTAAGGAAACGCTTCATCCAGTATCCTTCATGGACTATCTCGAGTCTTCCATATCGAATTGTTTCACGTCCACGATGACTGAGGCTGTATAGACCTTCAGATTCCTGAATTAGGTCGTCATTCAAACCATGCTGGATGGCCTCATCTATGTCAATGGACGTCATAGTGGGTCGACGAAGCCTGAACGCAAATATGCCATCCAGATGGTCATAAAGGCCCTCACGTGTGTTGATTCCTTCGTGAATCGCGCACAGTATTGCATAGAGAAGCGAAACAGCGGGCTCACTCCGTAGAATGCTTCTAACTGGAAAGCTATGTCGTGCCTGCCTAATCTCTTGATGGCTGAAACTCCAGAGATCCCTAAATGGATCAGTGGAATCTTCAATCACTGGCGGATTAGCCACTTGAAGGTCTCCATTCCAAGCGAATTGATGAATGATACATCGATGCTCTGCTAAGTATCTTGTGCAGAGTGACAATGGGAGAATGAGTGGATCATTAGGCAATACGAATGGTGATTTCTCTTGCCTAGACAGATAGTTAAAAGCCAAAGTATCTCAATAGACTCTCGAAAAGATAATGTTCTCTGGATTACATCTCCTCCTCACATACAAGTGTAATTTTGAATGTGACCATTGTTTTGTATACAGCCACCCTCATGCGGCAGGCGTGATGAGAATATCTGATGTACGGGCGATTCTCGATGAAGCAGACAGACTTGGGAATATCAAGTGGATATACTTCGAGGGCGGCGAACCATTTCTATATTATCAGACGATGCTATGGGGACTACGTGAAGCTAAGCAAAGAGGACTCAAGACTGGTATTGTAACAAACTCCTATTGGGCAACCTCGGTTGAAGATGCGAGAGAATGGCTTCATCCAATCTCAGAGATAGGCATCGATGACCTCTCAATCAGCGATGACCTCTATCACTATGGCGAAACCGAGGAGAACCTTGCCAAATACGCTCATGAGGCTGCAACAGAACTCGGCTTGCCAGTAGGCAAAATAACCATTGATGACCCTAAGGACGTCTTGAACGAGGTCAAGTGGAAAGGCAAACCAGTCACTGCAGGGAGTGTGCAGTTCAAAGGCAGAGCAGTAGAGAAACTGACTGAAGGACTTCCGAGAAGACCCTGGACAGAGTTCAACGAATGTCCGGACGAGGACTTCTCCAATCCAGGTAGAGTTCATATCGATCCATTTGGCTATGTTCACCTCTGTCAAGGTATAGCATTGGGCAATATGAAAAAGACTCCCTTGCGTGAACTAGTAGCGGGCTATGACCCAAATGCGCATCCAATCTGTGCACCGCTCCTCAAAGGCGGTCCAGCAGAACTCGTTAAGAAATACGATGTAGAGCATGAAGAGAGCTACATCGATGAGTGCCATCTGTGCTATTCTGCCCGATTGAAACTGAGGGATAGATTCCCTGAGATTCTCGCCCCAGATGTGGTCTATGGAGTCTAGTCCTACAATGTTTCTAGTTAGTCTGCTCTTGGAATTTTGATTCCCTACTCTCTTCTTCGAATGTACCAAGCTACAACAATTGTTATAGTCGCAATCACAGCAATTACTTCAAGAATTACTATAAGGGGGAACTCCCCGGCAATCTGAATGTTTCTTGTTGATAGAGAATGAATATCCTGTTCAGGCAGTTCGACAAGTATATAGTCATCATAGAGTAGGATCACCTCATCAGGCTCTCTTGTCACTTCAAGAGTAAGAGTAGTCGTGCTATTTATCCACACAACTTTGTCATTCAGAATCTCATGCGTAGAGTCGAGGACTCTGATAGGCACCTGTTGCGAATAGGAATATGTATTATAGGCCTCATTTTCATCCTCAATGGTCACCAACAGAGTGCCTTCCTCTCTATCATAGACCGCTCCGGTGAATGAATAGTCAGGTAAGCGGGCATTTTCAAACCATGGTAGAAAGAACCAATCTAAGGAATTCCCACATACCACTTCCAGAGCAGCCTGTAGCCCTGCCAGTGTGCCAACTCTGAAGTAATTCTGTTTCAAGAAGAGCGAGAGGCCCTCGATAAACTTCTCGTGACCTATCTCGACACGCAGCTTCTCAAGCACGAGTGGAGCCTTCACATACTCAAGGTATGTCACCAACTCAGGCATATCATAGTTTGACTGGTTTATTGCAGCATCTATCCCATTTTCTACATAGAACGTTCTCACGTTGTCTAGATATCGATAAGATTGGAAGTATTCCCAGCTTAGATGATAGCACTCACCAAAGTAGTTGTGAGACCAGCAGGTCATTCCCTCGTCAAGAAATCCCCAGTCGATACTGTCCACTCCCACAAGCTGCGACCACCATTGATGAATCACCTCGTGAACGACCACTAGCTCAAGATAATAGGGGGGTAGGTTCCCTATTCTCATGGCTTGAAGGATACCATTTGTTGCATACACCTGGGAGGGATACTCCATGCCGCCATAGAATGCGAACTGTTCCACAACATTTAGTGTTGAATAGGGATAGATGCCATAGGTCGTGTTGAAAAGCAATAGAGTTTCACTTGCCCAGTTCAGGACATCATCTTCCCACTCCGGCTGAGAGTCTGGGATGTAAAAGCTTGATACATTGACAGACCCTACCATCATAGACTCAATAACATAGTATCGAGAGGCTGAGAATGTGACCTCGCGTACCGGCAAACTGGGACTGAAATGGTAAGTTGTGTTGCCTCCACCGCTATAGCTATCAATCAATTGACCCGTTGCTGCTACCACCATATCACTAGGGACTTCGACCAAGAAGTCATAGAATGCCATGTCAAGGTAGAAGGGGTCCCCGAAATCGACATACCCATCTGTGTTCCAACCATCATACTCATCGTAGACGCACAGCATGGGATAGCAACTGGCAAACGTGAATATTCTCGATTGGTTAGTGTCACTACCCTGCGAGTTGGCTCTGTCTAGACCATCCGGCAGAGTGGTTTCGAATGAGATTTGAAAGGAAGTAGTGCCACCTGATTCAACAGGCGTTGGAAGATTGACCCACATTATCTCGCCCTCCGACACGATATTGTAAGACAAGGGAACCTCGGGCGTATCGATTGTGATCACATCGAATATCTCAATGGCTCCTTGTCTGCTAGTGAAATTCATGCTGGGAGTATAGAGGTGGAACGGAATACTTGAGAAGGCAATTGGGTCGTCATTGTAATACTCAAAGGATAGAGTGCCAGTGACAGTTGACCGAGTATCATCCAGTGTGACAGACAAATTGACATGCGAGAAACTAGTCCCTGTGAAATTACCCCTTGAGAATTGGTCGTAGTCATCGAGGTCAGCTTGACTCAGCAAAGCCTGAGTGTCTGTACCCAGATCCTTCTGAAGGCTTGGTACTGTTAAATCTGGAAACCCTATGGAAAGACTGGTCAACACAATCATAAGAGCTATTGAGAGGACAAGGATTCTCTTCAAATTTGCAGCAACCACCTATCACAGTATCCTGAGTAATCAGCTCAAAACACATTAAGACTACCGTCTCGAGCAATCAACAGGCAGTTGTGAGAATATCGAATGTAGTCTGTTTGTTCCGTTCTCCCTTTAGCTATAATTGACGGCCCAGAAGAAGTGGCGCCGCCGGGAGCTAAGATGTGTCATCCAAGTAATCATCTATGTTTACCTCGGGGAAATCCACACGCTCGAAGTTCTTCCCTTTCGCTATTATCGGTTTAGTGGCATCGAAGCCAATCTTGGTCGTCAGCTTTGTACCTGGTTCTGCACTGGGATCCAGAGAACTCCCTGGTTCTTTATCCTTAATCAGCATGTCCGTGTCCCCCTGAAATCGTGTTGCCATCGCCCACTCGCGACTCTGTTCATCGTATATGTCAATATCCTCATCATATACCCAGACGTGCTTCCCACTTCGGTGTCCCTCAAAAGCACCCTCTATAGCTCTTATGCCGTCGGCCTCATCTCTCTTTCTGATTTTGACTGCTATATGCAGCCAGCTTGTGCCTCCTGGAGTGATGTGGACGTCCAGCACTTCGACTCCCTTTTTGGCGATATTGCGGAACACTGTAGGCTCACGTGGCATTCCCATGAGTAGCTTATGCTCCAATCGACCTGGAAGAAGGGCCTGCCAAATAGGATTGGATCTACGAGTAATTTTCCTCACCTCAAATATTGGTTCCTGCCTCATCAAATCCGCTGTTTCAGTGATGTCTACGAACGGGCCTTCATCGCACTTCTCATCCCAGAATACCCTGCCCTCGAGTACAATTTCAGTGTCAGCTGGAATCAATAAGTCCACAGTCTTAGCTCTAGTTACTCCGATTGGGCCAAGTGCATTTGCAATCTCTAGTTCATCAATTCCTATGTCCACGGTAGTGGCTGCAGCCACCAAGACTTCAGGCGTATTGCCAATGCAATAGGCAACATCAACTTCCCCATTTCTTTCAAGGAACTTGTGGAAGTCATGACCACGTACGACCCTGGTGGCCATTCGATTCCTGTCAATCTGCATTGCTCGGTGAAAGTCAAGATTCTGCCCGTATTCAGAATCAGCTGAAACTACAACTCCCGCTGATATATACGGCCCTCTTTCCACATCGTTATGAATGAGAATTGGGAGTCTATCTAGATCAACTCCTTTCTCGATCACTTCTTGACAAGGAGCTGCATCCACTCTCTCTGGTTTGCTGCGATTATCTATGGCTTTCATCATCGTTGGAATAATCTCATCCGTTCTGATATTGAAGTAGCCAGCAATTTGCTCCTTAGTGCAAAACAGATTACCTACAACTGGGATATCAGACTCCTTGATATTGGTAAAAAGAACAGGTTTGGGTTCTAATGCCTTCAACACACCAGCAGCCTCAAGATTCCTCGTTACTTCCTTTCTGACTGTAATCAGTCTTCCTTGCTCACTCAGGCTATTCACGTAATTCTTGAGTATCATGTGCTGCATCTCTTTCTTATTCCGACCCTCAAGGAGGACAATAGGTTCTAGGTAAGACTTCCGCTACAATGTCCAACATTCAAGATCAATAGAAGAAGTGGCGCCGCCGGCAGTAAGAAACTAGGTATTCACATCATCTTCTTTCCCTCATCCCACGCCTTTGCAAGGTATTCCCCTATGGTCCAATAGCGATTGTCAGGCATGGTCAGTACTACAGGGTTCATTTTCTTCAAATCTAGTTTCTCATCAGTGAGGTACTTGTCCTCTGTATACGCTGCAATCACTTTACCAAGTACCAGATTATTGGTCGGAAGTTCAATCACGTCATATACCTCACACTCAATTGCAAGGGGAGCGTCGTTGATCATGGGAGCGTTGCCAAGCTTACCGTAGAATACTTCGAAGACCTTTGTCTTGTCTATTTTCTTTCCTGAACCCAATCCACAGTAGTCCGTCTTTGTTATCATTTCGGAACTGGGGAAGTTTATACTGAAGGTCTTGGCTTGCTTCAGCCCTTCGATTGTATAGTGCCGCTTGTTAATTCCTGCTGCCCATATTGGCGGATCCTTATTGATGCGATTAATCCATGCAACCGTCATGAAATTCACTCTGTCATCAACTCTTGTGCCAACAATAGTCACAGGCATCGGGTAGGGCGTTACTCTGGGTCCGATTTCGATTTTTCTCATATTCATCATCAATACTCATTCAACTCCTACGATTAGACGGTTCGCATCATTTGAATCTACCCGCGAAGAGATTCCATTTTCTTGAAATGATCTGAAGAAAGTCCCAAGAAGAAATGGCGCCGCAGGGAGCAACCATTAAGCACTCCGAACCTATCCCCTCGTCTTGCTAAACAGCAATGTTAATATTGAAACCCGCGACCCAAGCCGAACAGCCGCCGTGGCTCAGTTGGTAGTGTGGTGTTCTCTTGAGAACTCCGCATCAAAAGCGACAGCTTTTGTACGCTGACCGCGTCAAGCCGCTAAAGCCTGTTACCTTTCGGTCAGGCGACCGGGAGCCAGACAGTTGTTGGTCGGAGGTTCGAGGAATGCTTCAATTCTGAAGCAATCGGGACCCCTCCCGGCGGCGCCATTAACCATAGTTAATTTCAATTCAATAGACATCATCAAGTATCATTCTTCTGCAAGTAGCTTCTGACATAGCTCCTTTTCTGAATCTGTCAATGATGACTCTGCAATGATCTTTTGGAGTCTGGAAACCCCTAACTTGCTTTCGTGCATGTTTTTCTTGAGAAAACGCTCGTCCATTTCATTTCCTGTAACAAATGAATCTAGGTAGAGCTTAAGCAATTCCTCTTTATCAGCCCTGCGAATTCTCAAACAGATTGCAGCTTCAATCAGTCTTTTAGTTGCTATCTTCATTGCGTTTGTCCAGTCTTCATCCAGAATCCTCTGGGCTTGCATCGACTCAGCTGCGGCGGCATCTTGATACAGCAACTTGTCCTCTCTGGATATCTTGGGGTCTGATTGTTTCACATCACGGAGCATCCCAGCAATCGTTCCAAGTACAACTCGCTTGTCGTCTACTGGTGGAGCATGTTCCTTAGACAATGAGATGAATGCTTTCACAGATGAGAGAGGGTCTTGGGTTGAATACTTCTTGGACAGAGTTACAGCAATTCCGGTTGCTCTTAACATTGAGCCTGCATTTCCCGTGTACTTGGGATTACCTATGAGCATATTCATGAATTCGTAGACAGCATGAATGGCAGTTTCCCTCACATCATCAAGAATGACTTTCTCAAGATGTTTGAGGAGCTCTAGGAGTGCAGTCTTTTTAGCACCCTCCGCGCGAGAATGTTCTATTCTCACAGTGTGAATAATAGACCCCCTTCCATATGATGTCTTCCACTGAAAACGATTCTCTATTTCATCGTACAGACCCTCTGCAAGGCTGTCCCTAAGCTGCTTTCTCTGCCAGGGTTTTAGAATTGACTTCGTTATTACATCGGAAAACGTGCTGATTCTATCTTTGAGATGGCTTGGAACATTCACTTTGGTACTCCCAAATGTGGTGCTCTCTTTGACAGGGGGGATTTGCTGTTGTCTTGGAGGAGCTACCTGTCTTCTTGGCATAGGCGGAAGCACAAGCTCCACTTGTCCTTTGGATGGGGTTCGTGATCTACGCACTACTTTCTTTTCTTGGACTTGGGGTTTTGTTTTCGGAGTATATCCAAGTTTCGAGGCTTCATACAGTGCAATTCCTGCTCTACGAGAATCTCCTGTTTCTTCTATATGGACTGAAATCTGATACCATTCTTTCCCACAATCTGGATTGATCTTCATTGCTTCCCTCATCGCATCCAATGCAGACAGGCCTGCACCTTTCTGAGCTAGAATCAATGCTAGTTTGTACCAAGTATCAAAACTCACAGGGGTCAGTTTAGAAACTTTCCTCATCGTGTGCAGTGCATCTCCCCCATTTCCAAATTGAGCAGAAACTGTTGCCAGATGTTTGAGTAGTTCTGCATTCTTTGGGTCCAGTTTCACCGCCTTCTTGAGGCAAGAAACTGCTGTTTTTGCATCGTTTCTACCAAACGCCTCATCTGCTCGCCTAATCCATTCTTTTGGATCATCAGAGTCTTTGTATCTAACCAAATTTGTTCAGCTCATGCTGTATAGTGGTTCTTCATCGAAGCTCCTTATTTCAGATTTGGGTCGTTAAATAGGCATGGACGAGGTAAGCTTCCGAGCAGAT
>JBHLQS010000036.1:0-18974 GCA_048883405.1 Candidatus Thorarchaeota archaeon | reverse complement strand
TAGTTGACAAGAAGAAACATGAGGAGATGTCTAGGAAGTTATATTCTAGTCTGCATGAAACAATACTTCCACTCGGGGATGGCATCATCGTCTATCCAGGACATGGTGCTGGATCAGTATGCGGGGGAGACATCGGAGAGAGGGAGTTCTCTACCATTGGCTACGAGCGCCAAAATAACAGATGGTTGGGCTTGGACGAAGATGAATTTGTTCGAAGGAAACTGAGTCAGAGTCTTACATATTCCAAGTACTTCAAGCACTGTGAGTATCTCAACACTATTGGGCCTCCACTAATAGCAGAGCTTCCCTTGCCTCAGTCTCTCGATCCAGAAACTCTCGACGAATTGAGAGGTGAGCCAGACAATGTAGTGGTAGATACGAGGTCTCCAGACTTCTTTGTCTGCGGCCATGTCCCCGGTGCAATTAGTGCACCTCTCAAAGAAATGGGGCTGTTTGCTGGATGGGTTTTAGAGCCTGATTGGAATTTCCTGTTGGTATTGGAGAGATTTGAAGATTTGCAGTTGGCAAGAAGTATCTTGCTGCGAATCGGATTTGACAATGTTATTGGGTATTTGGGATCTGGAATGGATGGATGGTATGAGAAGGGGAAACCAAGAAGCACCATTAGAACCATTGATCTGGAAGTCTTGAAAGATGTCTTTGAAACTGGAACTCTGGAAATGGTTGATGTACGCCAACCGCATGAACAAGAAAAAGAGTACATTGAAGGGTCGACGCTCGTTCCATTGACAGAAATCGGGAAGCAGTCTTCTGAAATGAGTCAAGAACAAGCTATTGTGACAATGTGTCCAGGCGGAGTTAGAGCAACAGCAGCAGCGAGCTTGCTGAAGAGAGCAGGACACGACAAGATTTCAGTGGCTCTTGATGGCATCAATGGGTGGAAGAAGAAAGGCTACCCAATTAAAACTCAGGAGTAGAATACGCAGGGATAGTCGATGCAATAGAGGAGGGTGAATCATTATATGTCACAGGGATTCTCAGGCCGTTCCGACGTGCTTGCAAAGAATGGTCTGGTAGCGACTTCTCAGCCTCTAGCCACTCAAGCTGGACTAAGGATGCTTCAGACAGGTGGGAACGCCATTGATGCGGCAATCGCAGCAGCAGCCGTTCTCGATGTAGTAGAACCATTCAGTACGGGATGTGGCGGAGATGCCTTTGCATTGATTCATATGCCAGGAGCAAAGAAGCCCTTAAGCTACAATGGTTCAGGACGAGCGGGCTCTCTCGTGTCCTTTGAAGAACTTAAGGAAAAGGGGTGGACAGAAATGCCTCAGCTAGGTGGTGCATCTGTTACTGTACCTGGTGCCATGCATTTGTGGTTCCATCTTGTTGAGCAACATGGCTCTCTTGAAATGAGTGAGGTGCTTCACGATGCTATCCATTATGCCAGAGAAGGGTTTCCTGTTTCCCCCATTATTGCCAGATCCTGGGCTGGAAATGTTGAAGGTCTGCTGAACGACACAGCTAAGGACATATTCATGCCTAATGGTCGAGCTCCACTGATGGGCGACATGATGCGGAATAAGGATCTCGCTGCAACTTTTGAGCGTCTCTCAAGGGAGGGTGTGGATGCTTTTTATGCCGGCGACATAGCCGAAGCGATTGTCAACACCGTTCAGAATCATGATGGATTTCTCACTATGGATGATATGAAGCGTCACAGGTCTCTCCAGACGAATCCAATCTCCACAGACTATAGAGGGCTTCGTGTATATGAGCATCCTCCAAATGGTCAGGGCTTTGCAGCACTCGAAATGCTCAACCTGATGGAAGAGTACAATATCTCAAGCTATAATTCCCTGGCAATGGAGCGTTTCCATATTATGATTGAGGCCAAGAAACTTGCTTATGCGGACCTTATTCAGCATTGCGCGGACCCAGAATTCTACAAGGTTCCTATACCTCATCTCCTTTCCAAGGAGTATTCGAAAACTAGAGCTGACCTCATCAAAATGGATGAGGCATCTGGCTCTTTTAGTACAGGCATTCCATTGGGGCAGGATACAATCTATCTTTGCACTGCTGATAGTGATGGGCAAGCCGTGTCTTTCATCAATAGCTTGTACCTTGGGTTCGGAAGCGGGCTTGTTGTTCCCGGGACAGGAATCAAGCTTCACTGCAGGGGCAACCTCTTTTCATTGGATCCTGCTCATCCGAATAGATATGAACCCGGAAAACTACCTTTCCATACAATCATTCCAGGTGCACTCTATGAAGAAAATCGCTTTCATGGTGTGTTTGGTATCATGGGCGGCGCACACCAAGCTCAAGCGCATGCTCAGTTTGTCAGCAATATTGTCGACTATGAGATGTCTCCACAGCAGGCCATAGACCATCCTCGGTTCAACCACAATCAAGGATCCAATACCGTGGCGCTAGAAGGGGGAGTTCCTCAGAGTGTTCAAATCGAACTCCTTCGACTGGGACATACCATTGTGGAATCACCTATGGCGACTTTTGGCGGAGGACAGGCAATTCTCAAATGTGGCAGTGGTTGGATTGGTGGCTCTGACCACCGAAAGGATGGCATGGCTGCAGGTTTCTAGAAACGTGAAATGCCGCTACCGGAAACATTGAACTAGTCCACAGATAGTCCTCTACTGTTTCAGGTGATTCTATTGGAGGAATATCGAGAAGAGAGTGACTTGTTAGGAACTAGGAAGATACCTAGAGATGCCTATTGGGGTGTGCAGACACTCAGAGCCCGGGAGAACTTCGGAGTGTCTCTTGTGAATCTGAACAACTATTCGACGCTCATTGAAACCTTAGCAATGGTGAAGAAGGCATGCGCCCTTGCTAACCGTGACCTTAGTCATCTCTCAAAGAAGTATGCTGATGCCATCACAGAGGCCTGTGATAACGTGATTGGAGGTGCTCTCGATGGTGAGTTTGTTGTTGACATGATGCAAGGTGGCGCAGGGACTTCGACAAACATGTGCATGAATGAAGTTCTGGCATCAAGAGCCAATGAGTTGATTGGTGAATCGAGAAATACCCAGTCACCTATCTCAGCGAACGATCATGTGAACATGAGTCAATCTACTAACGATGTGTATCCAACAGCGATTAAAATCGCCTCTATCTATGGACTAAGGGACCTCTCTGAGAGGCTTAAAGACTTAATTCAAGCACTTGATGAGAAAGCTGAGAGGTTCATGAACGTACTTAAGCTTGGGAGAACCGAGATGCAGGATGCAGTTCCAATAACCCTCGGTCAGGAATTCTCTGCTTGGTCAGCAGCTTTGAAGAGAGACCTTCAACGAATTGGTCGGGCAATGGACATTCTCGAAACTCACAATCTGGGTGCAACAGCAATCGGGACCTCATTAAATGCTGACCCAGAATACATTGAGCTAGCGGAGAAGCATCTTCGCCAAATAACAGGATTGCCTGAATTGGTAACAGCTGAGAATCTCATAGACGACACTCAAAATGCGGATGAGTTTGTACATGCTTCTTCGCTGCTTAAGGTACTTGCGACAAATCTCGCAAAGATATGCGGCGACCTCATTCTTCTGTCCTCTGGGCCAGTAGGAGGCTTTCACGAAATTGTACTACCTGCCGAACAGCCCGGTAGTTCGATTATGCCAGGTAAAGTAAATCCGGTCATCCCAGAAATGGTGATTCAGGTGTCATACCAGGTCATTGGCCATGATGCTGCTATCACTATGGCGGCCCAAGCAGGCCAACTTGAACTGAATGCGTTTGAGCCTCTGATAGCATACAACTTCTTTCAGGCGCTGAAGGTTCTCAAGAATTCGATTCCAATCTTGACTGAGAAATGCATCAAGGGCATTCAGCCGAAGAGGGAAGGATTGGACATTGTACATAGGAGTGTTGGAATTGTAACTGCACTCAATCCGATTATTGGATACAAATCTGCTACTCGAATAGCTAAGAACGCCCTTGAAACGGGAAGGTCTGTGAGAGACATCGTTTTGGATGAAGGCCTGATGGATGAGAATCATCTCGACGAAGTGCTATCTCCAGAGAAGATGACTCGTGCTGGAATACCAGAACATGAACATAGTCAAGAGTCGCAGGACGATTGACGAGGGTTCAATCCTAGTAGTTCAGAGGTGATTGTATCCGAGATGTTCAGCTTTCGATGCCTGCCAGATATTTTGCTATCTTCTTTCGCTTATCCAAGTCGTGCTGTTTCAGTATGGCAACATCCTCCATCTGAGGACTTCCGCCACCATGGAGTCCAGCCACTGCTGCTACGCCTCCAATAGAGGAGCAAAGTATCTCTGATAATGCTCTGAAGAGCTTGTAGACATCTTCAGAGGGTACATCATCTTTCCTCTTGATGTATTTCTTAATCATGGGACCAATCTCTTCATCCAGATAATCCTGTTCCATTGGGAGTGTTGCTGGTAGACCACCAGACAAATCTGCAAGAATCTCGAGTTCGTGGTAGTAGTTCTTGCCTGCATGCTTTCTGCCAGCATTGCAGAAGACTGGGTCAGGGATCATTGTTCCTGAGTCATCTCTGGTCGCAGTGTGTGCAGCAGCAATTCCAGCTCCTCGAACAAGTTCAGCGACGCTGATGAGGTCAGCCAATTTTGACTGAACATGCTTCTTGTCTTCAATCCCATTGTACTCACTCACAAGGGCACTAAATCCGAGTATGATGTCTGTACTAGCTGGTTTGCATCCCGTGTAGCTGTGACGGTGAAAAAGCGCGAACAGAAGAGCTGCCCATCCTCCAAAGGCGCTTTCTCCTTCTAAACCGCCTAGAAAGACACGATCGTTGGGAACAAAGACATCGTCGAATATTATGAAATTCTCCACATCTCCCAGTTCTCCTTGGGGGCATGAGAATTCTTCACGTCTGTGTGTCGATGCTCGTGTGACCAGCTTAACACCGTCCCAATCCCCAGGAATGGCAAAAGCTACTGCATATTGATCCTCAGCTTCGGTTAGAAAGCGTGTTGGGAGGACAATGAGTTCCTCTGCTACGGCGGCTGCTGTGATGTGATTCTTTGCTCCTCGAACGACTATCCCATCATCCCGATGTTCAACAACATGTAGATAGAGGTCCGGGTCTGATTGTTGATGAGGCCTTAGAGATCTATTTCCTTTCGGATCGGTCTGTGCACAAGTACCTACAATGTTGTTTTCCTGCCAATACTTCAGATACTCCAAGAATCTCTGATTGTAGGGTCGCCCAGTCGTTGCTTCAGCCCTATGAGCAATTATCGACAATGCGTTCATAGCATCTATACCCATGCAGCGAAAGACACAACCTCCATTGAGATGACAGATTCTTCTGGTCATCTCCTGTTTTTTCAGCAGATCATCCACGCTTTGGTGGATGTGAGTGAATCTGTTGATTGTGTTACCAGTTATATGAGATTCAGCTGTGAGAAACTCCTTAAAATCCGGCTCTTCGACTCTATCAAATGTCTGAGCTATTGTTCGAATCACACCCTGTAGACGAGGGTCACCTCGTCCAACAGCTTCTCCACCGATGAAGACATTGGGCTTCATCTCGAGAAGTTTCTTCCTATATTGTTCTCCAGTCCTCATTATAGAATCACAAATGGACATATCTGTGTAACAGGTACTTAACTCCAACGTTAACTACCGATAACTGACTCCAATCGTTTCTGAAGTTCCTTTTTTTGATCTGTTTCATCTTGACTAGCAAGATAATCGATGGCGTTTTGGAAATGTGCCAGCATCTCCTTGCTACGGTCTTTTACCACCATCACTTCGCCTATGGTTGCAATATTATGAAGGTGATAAACGCGCGCCTCCACAGGCAGGTCCTCAATATCTAAGCTCCAATCTCTCACTTTCAATAGATAGTCCAAATTGCTTTGAACCAGGCCATCATCCTTTAGGACTGGGTCATGCCCAGCCACCGCAAATTCCCATTCTTTTTCCAGGTATCCTTCCATCGTATCCACGTACAGCTGGAGGTTTGACTGGTACAAGTATGGCATCGCGGATTCAACATTATCCGATACAAAGAGCACCTTGTCCCTCCGGTCGTAGCATGACGCGGAATCAATAGTGTGACCCGGTGAGTGAAAGAATTCAACGTCTTCCCCTGCAAACACCAATCGTCTCTCAAAGGTAGTATTTGGAGGGACTAGACTCACATCTCCTTTCATGTGAGCTGCATAATCTAGGAGCGCCTGTGGACCTTCACTATCAATCAGACGAGGGCATTCATGATGACTTATGATCGGGGCTCCTTCAAAATACGAGTTTCCCCATACATGATCATAATGCGAGTGCGAGTTGAAGACAACGATTGGTAGACTCTTGTGTTCTTGTTGGTCCAAGTAATCTACAACCTCCTTCATTGAGTCAGGACCGCAGAATGTATCGCACACAAAGACTCGGCTATCTCCTAGAATCACATACACATTGGTGAAGAAGGGGTCTTCGAAACCAAAGACCAGTCCCCTCTGTCCAACCTGTGTCACTTTCATGAGATTCACTAGCTTCTCTTGTATCTGAAGAATCCTGAGCACCCGTATGACTTGATACCCTTTTTCTCAAGCTCGTCCATTATCAGGTTCATTCCAATTGAATCTGAACTGTGATGACCAGCGATGACAACGTAGATGCCTTCAGTCTCACATTCCTTCTTGAGATCTTCACCCATATGCATAGTTACAATTGTGCTTACCCCAGCACGAGCGAGCTTTTGGATGGACTCCTTTCCGGGACTTGTGCCTCCCGTAAAGAAGACAAACTTCTCTCCAACACTTCCTTCCGGCTTCCCCACGATGATTTCTGGACCAGCTCCTACCTTCTCAGCCTCTTGGTACTCAGGGATTTCCAGCAGGACATCAACCAGATCTCCGAGCGTCTGTGGATCTCTCTCCTTGAGGAAGTCTGTGAGGAATTGGTATCCCAATGAGTCAGCCGGTGTGTGAGCGCAGAGGAATGGCATGTCAATCAATTTGGCTGCATCAATGACTTGTGTGTGATTCCTGGCTTTGAGAAGGAAATGGACCTCCGTCAATCGCTTTGCCATCGCAGACTCAGCCTGTGCTATTGGCACCCCAAGTTTGGCCCACTGTTCAGGCTGCAAACGCATTACGTAGTCCAGCTGGGATGTGCCTATGCCATGCGGATGGTGTGCAAGCACCAAGTCGATTTTAGTTCCTTTTTCGCCTAATCGATCGGCCAAAAGAATCTCTCCTGTTCCGATATCGATTCCACCCAGCACACTGGTGATCTCCCTATCTTCGTCACCGTATAGTAGGCGGCAATCAGTATATGGATTCCAAGTGACATCTTTGTCAGCAAGTTCCTTCTTCTTGCCTTCCAGCTTGTCAAGTTTCTTCGTTGAGTTCTTGAGAATCTGCTTGATTCGCTCTTCTCCTCGCGGATCAGCCTTGATTCCCATGTCAACAATTGTCCGGTAGATTTCCCCGAGTTTCATACGTCTTGTCGCTTTTGACTTATGTTTGAGTGTTTCGGCTAGCGTAGTCATATGCTCAAGACTTATCATTTCATATTGACCCAAATGGAGAACAGGTGAAGCGAATTGCCAGAGGAGAAGGAACGCAAAGTCGGGCCTGTTTACCGCATATTGTCACAGGATCTCTATAGCACAGACCTCCATGGAGACGAGCTCGGTATACGTCAAAAAGAGGTATGGCGTTCAAAGAGCCGTCAGTTCACAAAGGATGCCGAGATAATTGGGAAAATCGAGGAAGCACACTTTGATGAGAAGACTGACCGTTTAGGTTCCCAGAAGAAGGCCGGATTCATTGCCCTTCGTTCATCGCTACTGAAAGGAGAACTCAATGAAGCATCAAAACGATTGGTCATCAAGTTATTCTCAGATAGTGGAGCATGGCTGGCAACCATTGAGGAAATGGTTGCAGAATCATATGCCTCAAGCTATGCGACAAATGAGGCTATGGTGTCATTCGCAGTCATCGTGAATGATATTGAAGTAATGACGTATGTTCGCCAGGTTCAGAGGACTGGATTCTCACCAGAGACTTATTCTTTCTACATTCTTGGTCCTGACAATACATTTGAAGTCTTCAGGATAGAAGGTAAGCGTGGAACATTCGGAGATGATTTCAAGGTTGTCAGATTGAATGGTGGGCAGACTGTTGCCGATATTGACAGCAAGTTTGGTGACATTGGAGGGGAGTTTGTTGTCAAGATAAAAGACTCTGTGCTAGCCAACAACAATTGGTTTTGTCGCGTGCTGCAATGCTTCTCTACCATCGTGCGTTTCAGGGAGGAGATTCGGAAACGCCATGAACACTTCATGAAGGAATGGGAGAAGGGCAAAGTCGAGCCTCTTCAGCATAGATATGAGATCAGTCTCTTAGCGAATCCTCGCAAGCTGACCTTGTCATTGGATGAGCTGGAAGAAGTCTAGAGAGATAGCCAAGAAGCATGGTTATCGATTGAGATTCCTGCTCCATATCTTGGAATACTGGTGGCTAGTTCCTAAGAAACACCAAGTTATTATTCCAGCTCTCCAGCTTTCCTCGCTTCTTGTTCCTTTAGATCTTTGCGAAGGACTTTGCCTACAAGGGTCTCCGGAAGCTCTTTTCTGACTTCAATTTCCTTTGGAACTTTATATGGTGAAACATTGGCTCTGCAAAACTCTCGAATCTCAGCGAGAAGCTCCTCACTCTCTTTATACCCATCTTTGAGCATGATGTATGCCTTGACCCTTTCACTGCCGGGGGTACTCGGGTTTGGCAATCCAATCACAGCCGCATTCTCAACAGCTTCGTGTTCAAAGAGGACGTCCTCCACTTCCCTTGGGTAGACCTTGAAGCCACTGACATTAATCATGTCTTTCTTTCTATCAACAATGTAGAAGTAGCCTTCTTCATCCATCTTCGCGATGTCTCCCGTCATCAACCAGCCGTCTTTGATCTGGTTTGCAGTGGCGTCAGGCTTGTTCCAATATCCCTTCATCACCTGAGGACCTCTAATTAGGATCTCACCTTCTTCTCCAATAGGCAGAATCTTTGTATAATCATCGATGTCCACAATCCTGACCTCGGTGTCAGAAATTGGAAGTCCAATGGACCCAATCTTCCGTACACCTTTGATTGGATTAACATGGGTTACTGGTGAAGCCTCAGTAAGCCCGTAGCCTTCGATTATAACAGCACCAGTTCTCTCCTCAAACTCTGTGAGAACTTCTGGGGGCATGGCTGCGGCACCAGTGTTACAGAACCTTATGCATCTCAGATCCTTTGCATAGTCTTCCAGGTCATCTCGCTCTAACAGACGCATGTACATGGTTGGCACGCCTGGAAACATCGCTGGCTTCGTATCCCTGATAATCTCGAATAGTGACTTATGGTCTCTAGCATCTGGATTGAGAGCAATTGCAGAAGCGTTGTAGACCCAGCTATTCATGCAGACCGTCATCCCGTAGATGTGGAACAGCGGAAGGTTAGTGAGACCCGTGTCTTTCCCCTTCTGTACCTCTGATGCAGTCCAAGAGTACGTAGCTATGCAATTGGATACTAGGTTGTAGTGAGTGAGCATCGCACCTTTTGGAAGGCCTGTGGTTCCACCTGTGTACTGAAGAACCGCAAGGTCCTCTTTGGGGTTTGTTTCAAATTTGGGGGGGTCCGGCTTAGTGCTATTGACCAGATTCACGAACTGCATGGTTCCTGAAAGCTCCGGAGGGTCTCTCTTCGCACCAGGCACATAGTCAAACACATTCGTAATGATGATGTTCCTAAGTCTAGTCCTGTCCTTTATGGCATTAATCTTCTCAAGTTGTGTATCCCAAGCAATGATTGTTTCAGCACCTGAGTCATTCAGCTGGTAGGCCAGCTCTCTCTCTGTCAACAAAACGCTGCATGCCGTGACGATTCCTCCTGCCTTCAGAATTCCAAAGAAGCTAAAGAGATATTGAGGGAAGTTGGGAATCATCATTGCGACGACATCCCCCTTCTTGATTCCTAAATTGACTAGGGCAGTTGCGACTCTATCTGCAGTATCCTTGAACTCTTTGTAGGTTATCCTCCTCTTCTGGAACCAAATCGCTGGACGTCCGCCAAAATCGCGGGCTGAGTCATCCAGAATCTGATAGAGGTTGATCTCTGGATAGTCGATATGTTCTGGTACGCCTTCGTCGTAATGCTTCAACCAAGGCTTGGCCGCATATGGGTCTTCAGTCATGCCTGCTCCTCTCTATTGTCCGCCTATTAAATCGAGTGCTTCCTGTGCCGCTTCGGAAACGTAGTCGAATTCATCATGGAGCAGTTCCTCCAAGGCTGAAAGGACCTCGGTCCTGCTGGTCCCTAATCTTCCAAGCGCCTCGGAGGCTCTCCACCTGACATCCGGTGCTTCATCTTTGAGGGAATTGACTAGGTCAAGGACAGCTATTGTAGCGTCTTGCCCAAGCTTTCCAAGGCTTAGGGCTGCTTCACGTCTGACTATGACCTTCGGATCTGCAAGTGAACTCACTAGACCCGCAATTGTGTCTTGCTCCCCTGTTCCCAGCTTGCCTAGCGATCTCGCAGCCTCTGCTCGAATGGACTTGTCAGGTGCATGCAATTCGCCTAACAGGAACGGTATAGCAGAATCTCCCTCGGAGCCCATTCCTCCAATTGCTGAAATAATCAGGATCTTCATCTTCTTATTGGCCAATTGATATGATTCTATCAATGCTGGAATGGATGCTTTTCCAATACTACGCAGTGCATCTGCAGATTTTCCACGAACTGCCTCAACTCGATCCTGTAGCCTTGAGGCCAAGCTGGCAATTACTCCGGCATCAGAAGCCTTCATTTCCCCAAGAGTTTCTACAGCCCCCTTTCTAACGACAGGATTCTCGGATTCAACGGCCTCAAGAAGTGCAGGTATGGCATCCTGGCCTATCTCAGCGAGGGTTTCTATCGACCTATAGCGAACTCTCCAATCGCCATCTTCGAGGGCATGAATAAGAGTTGGAATAGATTGTGCAGACCCCTTGCCTATCTCCCGAATTGCCTGGGCAGAGGCTGTTCTCACCGGCCAGCTAATATCTCTTAGACAATTGGTCAGCTGTGGAATTGCACCATACGCATTAGGTCCCAGTTTTCCCAAAGACCTAGCAGCTTCAGCTCTGATCTCTTCATTTTGGTCCTGCAACGCTGATATCAAACCTGAAATAGCCTCTTCTGTCGCAACTCCAATGCTTCCGATCGATGCCGCCGCTGCTTGTCGGATTGTTAATTCTTTGTCTGTCAATAGTGCAACTAGGCCTGGAATGGCATCAACAGCTGATTCTCCAATTTTGCCGAGTGACCTTGCAGCCTCTCGGCAAATGCTCCAATCATCATCTTCAAGGCATTCAACCAAGTCTGAAACAGCATCAGCAGAATCAGCTCCCATTTCGCCAATTGCCAAGGTCGCATTGAACCTTATGGAACGAATCTCATTGTTCAAATAACCAATGAGTTCTTTCATAATGGTAGGGTCCTTCTCGAACCGTGCAATCACCATCTCAACCTTGGCATCACGCAATAATTCTTCGAGAGACGCTGACATTTCATCATCACCTAGATTCCCAGATACACCTTCTTGATTCGCGGCTCTCTCTCCAGTTGTTCCTTGGTTCCGCTCATCTCAATCTTTCCTTCTTCAAGAACATAGATATAGTCTGCAACACTCAGAGCTAAAACCGCATCTTGTTCGACTAGAAGCGTTGTGGTTCCCTCATCCTTGATCTGCACAATCGCCTCAAAGATTCTGTTTTTTACTTTGGGAGCAAGTCCCAAGGATGGCTCGTCCAGCAGGAGTAATTTCGGGTTGGACATAAGTGACCTCGCAATTGCAAGCATTTGCTGTTCTCCTCCACTCAATGTGCCGGAACGCTGCTGTCTCCTCTCATCAAGTCTAGGAAAGATATCGAATACAAAATCTAGGAGCTTGTCATACTTGCTTTTATCCTGCAATGCATATGCTCCCAGCTCAATATTCTCCATCACCGTCATGTCGTAAAACAATCTGCGTCGCTCAGGACAATGAGCAATTCCCCTCCGTGCAATTTCATGAGGATCCAGCTCATCAATCCTCTCCCCTAAGAACGAGATTCTGCCTCTGTCAATTTCCTCCAGAGCCGATATTGCCCGGAGGAGTGTGGACTTTCCTGCGCCATTTGGACCGATTACAGCGTCCAGCGACCCCTCTTCTACAGTCAGGTTGACTTCTTCCAACGCTTTTGCTTTGTCATAGTAGTGGTAGACCTTTCGTAATTCAAGCAAAACCCTCACCTCGTCCAAGATATGCCTCGAGCACTATCTTGTTGTTCGCCACTTCTTCGGGGCTGCCCTCTGCAATCAACCTTCCCTGATGCATAGCTATTACTCTTGGAACTAGAGTCATCAGTTCACGTAAAACATGTCCCGTTACGAATATTGTAACTCCTTCATCTCTAAGTCGATTTATCAGCTTGTGAATTCCCTCCTTCTCTTCATGGGTCAGTCCACTGAAAGGCTCATCGAGAAGGAGCATCTCTGGGTTTGTCCCCAAGGCTTTTCCAATCTCAAGCCTCCGCAAATCTCCATGCGGGAGAATGACAGGGGGCAGTCTTGCTTTATCCACAAGCCCCACTGAAGAGAGGATAGAGCTAGCTGCTTCATCTATCCCTGAAGCAGCGAAAGCTTCTCTCCCACGTGGGGAGAGGCAAGAAACCGTTATGTTGTCAAGAAGATTGAGGTAATGAAATGATTTGACTAACTGGAATGTTCGGGCCAATCCCAAGTTAACAATCCGATGTGGCTTCTTCCTTGTGATGTCCACGCCATCAAACTGTACGGAGCCAGAATTCGGTTTTTCAAATCCAGAGATTAAGTGAAAGAGTGTCGTCTTCCCAGCTCCATTAGGACCGATCAAGCCCAGCATTTCGCCCCTATGAATCTCGAAGTTGACATCATTAACCGCAGTTAGCCCGCCAAACTTCTTGGTTAGATTCTTGACTTCAAGTATGATTGCCATCTTACATCCCCCGCAATTTATCCCAGTATTCTTGTGCTCTATCTAACACCGGATTCATGACACCCTCCTCTGCAAATCGGACAATCATGATCAATATAGTGGCAAATACCAGTAGCGATATCGCTGCAAAGGTTCTAAGAGACTCGCTGAGCACAATAAAGAGAAACCCTCCAATAGCAGAGCCGTAGATTGTTGCTATCCCCCCTATTGAGGCCATTATAATTGCATAGAAGGAATAAAGCGGCTGGTATAGTGTCGGACTGACAGCTGTTGAGTCCATAACATATAATGCTCCTGCGATTCCGGCGAAGAATCCGCTTATCATGAATGCAATGAGTTTGTATGTTGTCGTGTTGATACCAGAAGCGGTGGCACAGACTTCATCATCTCGGAGTGCCTTCAATACTGTCCCCAGTCTTGAGTCAGCTACAATGCGCATGGCAATCAATGACATGATCATGAATATGGCTATTAGATAGAAGAATGAATAGGGGTTTTCAGGAAGCGGTAGTCCCGATATGCCTTCTGTTCCTCCCAGCCAAGTTCCGGTCATGAATAAATTGTAAAGAATGAGGCTGAACGCCAGTGTTCCCAGAGCTAAATAGGGTCCCTTTAGTCTTAGGCAGGGTACACCAATTATCAAGCTGAAAAGAACAGCTACCGCCGCGCCTCCGATGAGTGCTATTAGCCAGTGAAGTCCATAGAATTTGATTGCCGCCGCAGTAACATACCCGGATATTCCAAGAAATGCAGAGTGCCCAAAACTCACCTGTCCCGCAAAGCCAGCAAGGAGGTCCCAACTCGCCGCGAAGATTGATAGTATCATAGCTGACACAATGACCTTCATTAGATACTCATTCCCTGTGACGGGAATAATTAGCAGTCCTGCAACAGCAAATAGAGTTAAGCTTCCCCGAAATGTGAATGCCCATGCTCTAAATCGCCTTACTGATGATTCCAAGTCGAATTGAAGGTTCATCATTGTTTATTGCAGCTCCTTCTTTCCTAGCAAACCTTGGGGCCTTACTAATAGCATAACGAGAATCACAACAACGGGAATAATTGACGAGAAGGTCGGGCTTATGACATAGTCTGTAAAAGACGTTGCATAGCCCATAATGAACGCTCCAAGAATACTACCTGGGATGCTTCCCATGCCACCAAAAATCGTTACTGCAAATGCTAGCAACAAATAACCCCAGCCTATTCTTGGCGCGATGAAGTTCGCTGGAGCATACAAGACTGCAGCAAATCCAACTAGCAATGCTGATATCATTACGCTTGTCATCAGGACCAAGTCAGTATTAATCCCGACAAGTTGGGCTGCCTCCATGTCCTGCGACACCGCACGAATTGATTTCCCAATCTTGGATTTACTGATGAAAAGACTCACCATTGTGACAAGAATCACTGACCCAATCACCAACAAGATGAGTTGATATGTAATATTAACCCCAAGAAAGTTTACGGACCCTAATACTGGCGGCACAATAATATGGGTTCTTGAACCCCACGCGAACTTCACAAATTGCTCAAAGAAGAATGCCAATGCGAAAGTAACTAAGACAATTCCAATGTGCGATTCCTGAAGTGGTTTCATAAGACCATAGTATGTAGCTGCGCCAATCGCCATTACCAATGCCAATGCGATGGCAGATGCTATCCAGAACCCAACGAAGGGAAATAGCCAGAAGATCAGGTAGGCTGTTATAAGAAAGAACGCTCCATGCGCCAAGTTTAGAATCCCGCCCACACCATATACCAAAGAAAAGCCCAAAGCAAGGAGTGCGAGAAGAGCTCCTTGTACAGTTCCAAAGATTAGTATTTCTTCAATCAATTCCTCTCACCCTTTGATGTAACATATGGTGGATAGTTCTATTCAAAAGAAGAAACATCCCCCCTATAAAAAGGGGGGAGTTTTTTGTCATTATGTTTTGCCTAGTCCTAATATTCCCACCAATCAGGCAGCAATGTTTCACCGGTTACAACCCAATCAGGATACAAGGCTTCTCCTGATGAGATGGCCACATGGACACCACCTGCTTGCCACTGGACGAACAATGTCGCGCTATAGATGGTGTTTCCGCTGTATCCCAGAAACAGATCGTGTGAAGGCGTCCAACCAATGTTGCCTCCTGCTCCTTCAACTGGATCAGTTATATCGTGATCCTCAAGGAACGGTATGATATCATTAGAGTCCAAGGATTGAGCCTCTTCAATACCAAGTTTAAGACAGTACATTGCATCATAGCTGCCAATGGCTGTGTAGAGCGGTTCATTTCCGTAATGGCTGAGGAATGAATCCCAGAATGGAATTGTCTTGGTGGTCTTATTTGTCCGAAGTGTCGATTGAAGCACGATTTCATACTCACAGGCACCATTCGTTTGAGTCCAGTACGTGTCAAGCTGTGCCATCACATCTATCCCTGCTATGAGGCAGTCCGGCTGAACCTGAGCATACTGTGAGGTCATTAGAATTCCGCCTTGGGCTGAGATAATCGGGATTGCTATCTGTGCCCCAGCTGCATCAATCTGATTCCAGTAGGTCGTAAAGTCTGCAGCCTCTGCATCGATTGGATATGCAACCTCTTTGACTATCTCGAAACCGTATAACGGTAAGTAGCCATTCAGGAATGCGCTCATACCTTCAGTCCAATCAAGACCTTCACGAATGATGGCAACTTTGGAGATGTTCAATCCTGTGATAGCGCCCATGTATGCTTGAAGATACACGATTTCTGACAAGAGCGAGATAGCCAGTGATGTTGAGTTAATTGGCATGGTTCGGAAGAAGTACTTGTACGTATCATAATCGTCGAGGACGTTCTGACAAAAGATGTCGGTAGATGCTCCTGATCCGAAGAAGAGCATCTCCTCGTCCATGAAGATGTCCTGATATGCTAACACCATTTCCGTTCTAAATCCACCAATTGCGAACTGAGCTCCATCATCAGTTACGAGCTTCGTTGCAGCCGCAGTCGCTGTAGCCGCAACCGGCGATGCACCTGCTTCACCTGTGTCTTCAGAAACAATTCCAAAGTAGTATGTATCACTACCTATTGTTACGCCACCAGCGGTGTTTATTTCATCACAGGCCAAATAAGCTCCTCGCCAGGCCCCTTCGCCTTGGATTTCAGTCATGTCATTTATTATTCCAACTTTGATAATTCTGTTCTCAGGAGTACCGGCTGGAGCACCTGGCGTGACCAGTTGCCCTGTTACTACACTACCATACGGAGCTGGTAGAAACAGCCACAAACCTACTCCGGCAGCAATTATCACAATTATGACAACAATTGCGATGATTTGCCTTTGTTCCATTTTTCTCTCTCCTCTTACTGCCAAGACGTGGATATTGTCCCTTAGTAGCAATAGCCTAATAGCAAAATACACACATCTCGCAGCACGCTACATAACTGCCCACTAGGGGAGATGTACTATTTTAATATGCTGAATCGCATTTCGTTGTGTTTCTGTGTACACTAGTGTGCCTTCTCGTTCGATATTGGACATGCATGAGCAAGAAGGGAAATGAAGAATAGAGGTGTGGTCAGGGCCAGCAGGACTTATGTGGTAGGAGGGGGGGAGTTATGTTATGAGGGCATGTTACGAAAACTAGGCCCTACTGACTGCCTGACCACATATTACCTACGCGATATGCAACCTATTAAGCCCTTCTACTGTGGTAATGGATTCTAGCTAGTTGGATACATTTTGTAACTTAATCATTTGTGAGAATCTAATCGAATCCGAGCGGGAAGCAGGTGGGAAAATGGCCTAGGAGTCTTGGCGGAATATGTGCGTGCAAACCTTAAAATCAGGCTTAGCCCTCCGTTGCAGTATAAGGGAGGATAGGTATGGGAATCCCGATACTATCTGGAATTGTTGAAGGTCTGAGAGTCTTCTTCAAGACTCGAAGATACGTTGCTTATTTGATTATCTTTGTGTTCACAACCTTCCTGGGCTATCTCGTGACATGGCTCATGACGCTCTATCCCGGTACAGGCACCGAGGCAATCTTGGCGAACTTCTTCCTGTATATCGGTGCCACGGGCACCATCTATTTCGCCTTTGGGACTCTACTTATTGGGGTGGGCGCCGATAAGCTATGGATAACACGAAGAGGGCGAGGGAGCGTGACAGAGCTGAAGGGCGTCGCCTGGCTAGCAGTGTCATTCGCAATCTCAGTGTTCCTGTCAATATGGTTTGGACGGACTGCTCTGCTGTTCTTCGCCATGTTTTGCTGGGTCGGTTGGATCGCTTTCCAGGCCTACTTGTCATCAAGAACAAGTCTCAGATTAGCCACGATAGCAGAGCCTAAGAAAGGTGGAATAGGAGTTGGCATTGGAAGTTTCCTTTTATTGATCATCGGACTTGGAATTATAGGTGCCATAGTTCTAGCTGTTCTCTTTCTAATACCTGAGAACATGTTTGGCCTAGGCGATGTAATAACAGCGATCTTTCCAGCAGCTATATCTAATCTACAGATTCACGGAGTTCTTATCTGGGTTGCAGCAGGACTCCTCGGCCTATTTGCTTTAGTTTCGCTTTTAGCATTCTTTAGGTATGCGGGGAAGGGTGCAGCACTTAATGTCGCACTGATGACGATATTTATTGGGCTGTACTCGGGCTACTTCTTCGTCAATGTTATGCGAAGAACTGGTGCTCCAACAATGAGTGTCGTTGATGTCGCCATGTCTTTGTTCTTCCTGCTTTATGCTATGAGCGGGATAGGACGCACTGTGACGGAGGGTGTTGAAGAGAGCCGTATGAGGACACGCGATTTCGGGCCTCTATTTACATTCTTCCTGGCCAGCGGATTCTTCTTCGTTGACAGCATCATCGCAGTTTCGAACTCTGGATCCACAATCCTTGCAGGATGGTTCGACTGGACTGGTCCTGCTGTCTATGAAACCTTCATCTTCAGAGACATCGCTAAGCTACTTGCATTTCCGCTAGTAGCCATCTTCACCACGCTCTACTATGTCATGTTCGAGAGAGCTGAGCGTGTTGCTGAGCGTGTGAAGGAGGAGCGAAAAGAAGGCAAAGAGATTCGTGAGGAGGACCTCGATAAGGAGGTCGTTGAAGAGATTGAAGAGCCTAAAGTGGAACGATATGGCGCACCACCTGATTCTGATAGGCTTAGGGTAGACGACTCCCGACGTCTTGGGAAGCCAAAGCGTTTTGGCGAAGACGACGAGGATCAATAGACGATTAGAGGGGTATGATGCCCCTCTTCCTTTCTCTTTTTAGTCCACGCTTCCGTTTTTTAATTTTGAAACCACTGAAGTAAGACAAATATGCAAACGTGAAGACCGCATTGTGGGTAGGAATCCCCATAAATGATGCAGGTCAATCCAACCCGGTCTGGTATGCCCTGTGATTCGCAGAACAAGTGAGTTTCAACCAAGGCTTCGATGGTCCCGAATGCATGATTGAAGCGGCTGATAGAGGAGGTAAGTATGAAGAGGAGAGGACCCTTAGTCATTGTCCTCACAGGTTGCATAGTGGCAGTGCTGCTTGGCTCTAGTACTAATCCTTCATACCCTCCAATGTATGGGCCAAATCTGATTGTGAACCAGACAGAATACGTTCTTGCGTCATCAGTTGAGCAATTTGCAGCCAATAATCTGTCAGATATGGATGGCGCCGGTTACCTAGGAAGTCACTCGAACTTTGCCAATCAACAATCTGGACCTGATGCCATCTATGACACTCTTGCTGAAGAGAATACGGCACCAATTACCACAGATGTCGAGGATGACTATGATAGCTATGTGAGCGATGCTGATTCTTCGCCAGACATCGGATCAGAAGCAAATCCGACAAACGCGCAGGGTACCTTACTTGATTCTCAATATATGGTCATTCAGGAAACAGACATTGGTGACCCCTATCAATCCATATGGCTTGATGCAAATTCGTATGATGCGACGCTTGATTCAGGAATTGAAAAGTATGGCACTTCGCCATATCTTGATTCTCCTGATTATCCTACGAGCTATGTG
>JBHLQS010000035.1:0-19130 GCA_048883405.1 Candidatus Thorarchaeota archaeon | reverse complement strand
GAATGAGAGATGGCATCGGTGATATCCTGACACTTGGTGTGAAGAAAGCTGCTGCAAAGATAGGAAAGGGTAGTGAAGCGTTAGCTGTACATGTAAAGGGACTTGAAGTTGCTGCCTGGGATCCCAGAGGCAAGAAGGGATTGGGGCTCTCTTATGCAACTGGAGATGTGGGAGCTAGTCATCTGAGAGGCTGGCCCGCCACAAATGATCCACCAATGGAATCTGCAGTTGACATGGTTGAGTCAATGATAGAAGGCAGGTATCTCAAGATTCTTCGCGATTCCTTGGTGGTATGCCATTTCGTCTGGCATTTTCCCCTGGGGTTTGAGCCTCTCATTCGACTTTTGAATGGAGCAACCGGCTTAACCTATAATCAGGAAAGCATCAATCTTTTTGGTCAACGAGTCGAAACACTTACTCGAATGTTCAATCAAAGGGAAGGAATCTCTCGAGCTGATGATATTCTTCCACAGAGATTTTGGGAAGGGCAGGTCAGTGGTCCTAATGAAGGACTTCCCGCATATATCAGCAAGGAAGACTTTGAGGCCAGTCTTGACCGATATTATGATCTGATGGGTTGGGATAAGGAGGATGGACTGCCTACAGCAGCAACCTTGGAGAAACTAGGACTTGATGGAATAATCTAGAAGATATGCTCTCTGAAATATCGGCGAAGATGAACCTCTTTTCTCATCTCATTGAATTTGCTATCCAGAAGAAGCGAGATGACGTCAGCCCTTTCCTCTCTTACCATGGCGTCAAGTGCCCTCAACCCCTTTTCCTGCGCGAGTTCAATCGCCCTATTGAGCATCCTTTGCCCCAAGTCAGTGCTTTCCAATGTATCTTCTATTTCAAAATGGAATATATGACCAATGTCCCCCAAATCCGGGTCTCTAATGACATCAAGCTTCAAAGCGGCTACGACCATGTCTGCTGTTACTGCTATGATATACATGGTTTCTCTGACAGATCCGCTGGAAGATATAGCAGGACGATGCGACAATTCCTGGAAATCAAAACCTTCTCGCCTATAAAACTCCTCCAAGGAAGGTTTGTCTTGAGCCGTGGCAAGTCTGACCTCTATATCCATAAGCTCGTGCTCCGCGAAGTTCCAAAACTCATAATACATGATAGAAACTTTGTGGTCACACAATACAGCTGCGTTTGGCGCATCTTCATATGAACAAATGTCATAATAATGCTTGAATTCAATATGGAAACCCGAAACCCGTCAATAGACTCGCGAAGCACATCCGACAGTCTACTCTTGCTCATCTTAGTGATTTGCTTTATTATCCTTCTGCTAACTGTTGCGATTATCTATGTGCCTCTTTGGTTCAGATAACATATCTCAGCTACTTGATGACTTCGTATATCTCCTCGATGCACTTAGTGAATTCACTATCTGGATGCCTGATAGTTACGACATAGCGACTTCCAGTATCGATAAGGAGAGGCAGCATTGGAATGATAGTAACCACCGACGACTTGAACTTCTTCTCAACCTCGCCTATTATTGCTTTGTCTTCGTAGATGTTTGGTCTCTTATTGATGACAATTCTAATCTCCGGAACCTGCAGTCTGCGCGCAACGTCAAGCGTGGCCGCCGTACCCAACAAGTCCTGCTCATCAATTCTTGCCACCACAAAGAGATAATCAGCAGTGACCATTGAAAGCAAAGTTTCTCTATCAAGTCCAGGATGCGTATCAATGATCAACAGGTCCAAATCCTTTGCCCGGATGACCTCAGTGAATCCATTCCTGAGATCACTCACTTCATAGCCCTCACGGAGGATCCGAGTGATATCATCAGCAATCATCGAACTTGGAATGAGAAAAAGCTTGCCCGACTTTATGCTTGAATATTCTCTCCGACCTGTTAGGTCTATGCATGCATCTGCGATGTCACACTCTCCTCGTAGGTAGTCGTTGAGGGTGCGCTTGAGCTTCTCACGACCAAGCCCGAAGATCACATGGATTCCCGGTGAGGCAATGTCTGTATCCATTACTGCAACACGCTTTCCGTCAAGAGCTGCAACTGCAGCCAAGTTTGCAGCAATATTGGATTTACCTGTGCCACCTCTGAAACTATGGATGCTGACGATTTTGGGACTCATTATCAACCACTTGAAATGTCTTGGATTATCAGTCGTTGCAGTGTGACCAGAGTGCATGTGGGGCCTTATAATATCTCTTGGGAAATCCTAGATTTTCTGATCTGGAAGATCAGTCACTTGGATTCTCCTCCACTCGACTTCATCTCCCAGTTTACTTAGCACTTCAAAGAGGCGTTCGGATGTCACACCCACCTTACTGCTAATCTCAGCCAAGGGCTTTGTACCATTGCAGAGAGGCATTGCTCGCTTGAGCAATTGGTAATCCTTTTGGGGAAGGCCAATGAGATCCAGAAATGCATCGAATCTTGTGTCTTCGGCTTTTACATCTGGAGCAATCTTGGATATCTGTAGGACTCCCCAGATTGCTAGATATTCTATTGCTTCTTGGACTTGTTGCTCCTCAATCCCAAGAGATTGACTGATATCATATATTGAATCGTTTCCATTTACTGCTTCTAAGATTCGATTCCCACTGCCTCCAAAATCCCTATGGAACTGGTCAAGAAGGCCCTGCGAGTCAGCTGCTAGCTGGTATGCATCCTTCTTGAGAATAGGCACGACAAAAGAACTCAGACTTGATGTTATCATAAGAACGCCGTCGTAATAGCTCAATGCTCGTTCCACATCATCTTTGAAATCCTTGAAGGCATCTTCAATTGCGAGGTTGAAGTCCAGATCGGGGGAGTATTTGTTGATGAATTTTCGACTGAGGTCTCTGAGCACGGCTCTAAGTATCTTCTTGGGTGCATCTGTATCGGCTAGAAAGATACAGAGAATATCTGCTTCTGTTTGTTCATACAAGAGTTCCGAGCCTTCGAATGATAAGCTTTGGACCGACTTCTCACCAAACTCAGAAGCAAAGGAGGTGATTGCAGTCAGGAATCCAGACAACAATTCATCCAGTTTTCTAGATTCATCTGGCGAGTAGTGGAATATGGGGACTCCTCCAGCTGTTAGTACCATGAATTCATAGATCCCGAGTCTTCCTGACAATAAGTGTGGCTCTCCTTAGTTGCTTGGGCTCTATGCTAGGCTCTCTTTAAGATATCGCCTGCTATTGAATTTGCCACTTGTACACGAAAGGTCCATATTCTATTCTTCGCAGCCATTCAAGGAAGTTGGTGGAAAACACGCTGGAGTACAGGAATTTCCCAGGGAAGACTGCTGTTTACTATCTGCTTTTTTCTCCGTTCATCGCCTACTGTATTTTCATTATCAGCAAGTTGCTCAAAGGGGATTACTTCACGAACCCCGGTATCGACCACCTCCTACTTCTTGGTCTTGGAATGGGAATGGCAGCACTACTCATTATTCCCATCGGTGTGATTCTTGATAGAACCCACAGAGGAAAGTTCGTGCTTAGTGTTTCAGCTTTGATCCCAATGATAATGAGTGTCTCGTTCAAAGCTCTTGACTATCCACCACAGGACTCTCCTACACTGGAAACTGCCTTCATTCTGGCGATTTTCAGCGGACTAGTAAGTGTATTGGTAAGTTGGGGGATTTCACTCAATCAGACTGTTGTTGCTAAATTCAGAGGACGAATTGTTGCGTCTTTTCTATCTGCAAGTATTCTGATTTCTATGATGTTTATGCTCTTTGAAACTCTGATGGCATCAATTGACTTTCCATTAATGGAGTTCTTGGTCATTGGAAGTATATTTGCGAGTTTTACACTTAAGCCGTGGAAATGGTCACTTCATCCTCTTGCTGTCCAAGCCAATGCGCTGAGATACTTTGTGCCTATGTTCTTCCTGCTTGCCTCTCATATTATTTGGTACTTTTCCACAAAAATGGCGATTAGAAGTCTATATGATCTGGTTGGCGAAGCTTTCATCCCTCTTGTCGAAGATGCTGCTATTGACTTAGGAGGTATACCCTCATTTGGTATCCTTCAACTACTATTCGTTGTTGCTGGTATAATAATCGCTGGGATGATTGCTGACTTCCGAGGTAGAAAGACTGCCTTCAGCACAGCTGTGCTTGCATTTGGATTATTGGCAATTTTCGGCCAAACGTTCTATTACATTGCTTCTCCAGGAACATCCAGCGCCTCAGTCCAAGTATTAGCCCTTCCGCTGCTTGGATGGGAGCGCTTCGTGGAGGGCTATATTCTGGGGCTTTGCCTTCTACTCATCTGGTCTGAACTTGGCTCACCTAACCGAAAAGGCCTTCGGCTTTCACTTGTGATATGGTTCTACATTGGTTATATGGCTCTCTTTTGGGCTGCTGATTTGGGAGTGCCATTCGGCAATCCGCCTGATTGGGTCGGGGATATCGGAGGACCATTTGCCATATTCTTCTCATTACTCGCTCTATGGCAGAACGCTCATCTTCCTGAGATTCTTGGGCGTGAGATTGAGATGGAGGATTTTGCACTTGACTTCGATCAGAAAATGGTCGATAAGACAGTATCTGCCTATCTTGAGGACGAGGACTTCGAATCAATCAAAACTCAAATGGCTGTAATTGATGCCTCACAGGAGATGAGTGATAAGGAATTCAATGAGTTTTTGGGAGAAGACCTGAAGAAGATGTTGCCCCTCAAAAGGGTCAAGGGCATAGGACCTGCATTAGAACAGAAGCTCAAGAAAGCTGGCTATGATTCAGCAGCTCAGCTTGCCGGTGAAACGCCCAGGCGGCTAGCTTCGAAAATAAAGGGAATGAGCGAAAAGCAGGCTGAGCGCATTCTGCTTAACGCTCGCGAAGCCGTAAATAGAATTGCGAAGAGATAGGCCTATGCCGGCTTGTCACCGAGCTTGGTCTTTCTCTGAAGTGCACCCTTCTTGTTGTGTGGTGTTCTTAGGAGAGTATCCATACTCTTCTCAAGCTCTCTTGCTTCATCTGAGAGTAAGGCAGCAGCTCGCATCATCTCATGTCCAGCTGCAACGATGGGTATGTACTTCTCCATCTCCTGTTCTATGAAGCAACCCTTCACAGTCACATCAGCTACAGCCTCTGCGATCTTAAGGGCTGCATATGCTTTTGCAGCAGCGTATGGATTGGAGAATCCCCCAGCCTCTACTGCTTTCTCAGCTGTGACCTTCATCGTGGGCATCTTAGGATTCTTGCCGCTTCTAAGATCATCAATAACTCCATAGATCTCATGCTGAAGAAGTCGCATAACCCCAGTGTTTGATAGAACCTTAATCATATCTGAATTGAAGAGAGTCATCTCTGTCGGATCCAGGAATTCTCTTCTGGCTCCTATCATGGAATCCGCGTATAGAATGAAGAATCCTTGCTTGTCCAACACTGATTTCTTCTTCTTGCCCTCTTCATTTTTCTTGTAGAATCCCTTCTCAGACGGACCATCTGAGATAGTAATTGCTGGTAACCCTGCCTCATGCAACATCTCTCTAGACTTCGTCGGTCCTTCAAGAGCTGCATTAGGACTCACGGACAAAACCAGATCTGGCTTGTAGTCAATTACCATCTGAGTCGGTCCGACACATGAATCCGGATCAAGCTTTGCTCCACTTGTGAACACCCTGACTTCGAGATCTTTTCGGTCAGCTCTTTCATCAAATAAGAGGTCGAGCAAGGGAGCCGCGCCGATGCACCCGAATTTTACAACACCTAGCTTGAAGACATCTCCTGCCATTCATATCCTTCCATTAAGTGAATATTCGGAAAAGCGCCATGTTGACTAGAACATAACTGTTGTGGTGTGCTTTTGTGGTACTATCATTCATCAATTTCGGTTCGTTTTGCGTGGTAATAGGCGAGACCAGTTCCCCCCAAAAGGTCAACAGCATCAAGACTTTTTCCGCATGTCGCGCAGGTAAAAGCTATCCTCGGTTCATTGGACGCGGTTCCACAATCTTGGCAAAGGGGTTCGACATGAAGTACATTGAGATCTGAAACCTCCATGTCTGCCTTGCATTGAACACACTTCACCTTGGTGAGTTGATCTTCAATCACTGTGGGTGTCTGTTCTCTGCACCAAGGGCAATGGACCGTGTAGACCTTATGCAGCTTCTGGGAGCCACAATTTGGACACAGGAGAGTAATTTCCACATCCTCTCCCCCACACTGTCTGCATTGAACCCGGCGACCATATGTCTTAGGTACTAGAATGCCAGCATCAACCAAGTCTGTAAGAATCATTCTTGTTTCTCCTTGGTCTTGGCCAAGATAGTCTGTCGCATTTGGATATTTGACAGTACCTTCGAGTATATGTCGTGGAGCAAGAGGTCCCAATCTTCCCGAATGCATGTCCTGCACCAACTTGGATACGCCAGGATTGTCAAGCAAATCCGGACCTGAAAACTCCCTAATCAAAAGCAGCAATTTGCTGAATGCGTTAGTTAGCTCAGCGTCCCAATCATCTGCGTTCATGTCAATATCCTTGGCCAGTCTCTGCAAGTTCCTCTCTACAATGCCAGATTCTTCGCCAGGTGAGAGCAAGACGGCTATACAGTTTGGAGCCTGCATATATGAAATAATCAATCCTCTCCCAAGCTTGGTGTATCCCATTTTGGCTTCCTGATTAACACCATGTCCCATGAAAATGCTCAGAGCTTCCTCTCCAGTGAGTGGTTCCTCCTCGGGAAAGCTTCTACCAACCATAGGACCAAGCGTGTCATCCCACCAAATAGAGAATATCGCCTCGGGCATATTATGCAGTCCTCTATCAAACAATACTATAGGCGCTTGGTCCAGTGTGCATACCCCTCTTATCAGCATTCGCTTGATGGACTATTTGGCGATGAGTGCAATCTTCGCCTAGTCGCAAAGTATAAAACCGTGCCTCGAAGTTCGAGCGGGCATCGAGCACAAACTAGGTCTCTTCAGGAAGTCAACCAAATGGTATCTAAACGAAAGCAAGGTGCAATTGTCGCCCTGGTTCTAACTTGGCTTGTGCTTCAGCCAACAATCGGCGGACCACTAGCTAGTCGCCATCTCTCAAGCTCACAGACCTTTTTTGTTGCCTCAATTTCTATCAATAGTCCTCCGGATCTCACCTTTGAGAACGGATCATTGAATGAACTTATAGTTTGGTCGCCAGAAGCACCCAATCCCAAGAATTACAGCATCACAAGAGATGGAGATGTCTACCGACAGGCACCCTGGGAGGGTGGCGATATCACTGTCTTCCTAAACCACTTGTATGTTGAGGACCTTCTCGATGAACCGAGTGAAGTGCCGTCTGACTTCCTATTCAACTGTACCGTCTTCAATGAGGATGATGAGTCTGCGTGGGATGTTGTGATTGTCCATGTTATTCCTGACGAAGCTGCACCTCTCATAGCACAGCCTGAGAACATAACCTACGAGGAAGGTAGCTTTGGGCATGAGATTAGATGGAATATTACTGAATCCAATCCAGACTTCTATAACATAACAAGGATATCAAATGAGCCAACAAGCAATGACACAGTGATTCTGAGTGACGACTGGGATGGTGACAACATTACTATCAATGTAGATGGACTCAACGCCTCTCGATGGTATGTCTACACCCTGTTTGTCAACGACACACTTGGACACAACTCCACCAGCTCAGTTAATGTAACGGTTGTCCTTGACCTGACTGCTCCAACAGTGACTGACCCAGGGTCGATTGAGTTTGAATTCGGGTCACTTGGTGAAGAGATTCGATGGGAGGCCTATGATAGCAATCCAAAGAACTACTCGATATCTGTCTGGATACGTTTCAATAACACGCTGTATGGCAATCTCACCAAACCACTCCACGCGCCTACGAATGTATCTACAACCGAGTGGACCTTTACAGACCCGCTCGGAGGACCTATCATCTATGATCTGGACAACTTGTTCCTTGGAAACTATACGTTCCAGATAATCCTCTTCGATGATTTTGATCGGTCAGTGAACAACACAGTCAATGTCACAGTCTATGAGGATATTCGAGCACCAATAATAGACTCGATTAGTAATTTCGAGTATGAAGAAGGATACACTGGATATTCTCTAGAATGGTCGGCAGAAGAAACGAATCCTCGATCTTATAATTTAACTAGAGACGGGCAAGTGATACGGAATGGAACTTGGAGAGGAGAGAACATCTCAATATCCATAGATGGCTTCGAAGTGGGTGTGTACATATATAACCTGACTCTGAAGGACTTCTTCAATCAGACGTCCTTTGCAGTTGTGACTCTTACTGTGACGCCAGATGCGCACCATCCTCTAATCAGCAATGTCGAGGCGATTGAATTGTATTCAACTCCAACGACAAACAATCTCACAATTCAAGCCTATGCGTGGGACATAAACCGAATTCGGAATGTCACAGTTGAATGGTATACTGGGGATGAGACCGAAACGGAAACTGTAGAGATGATGCAAGAGTCAAATGATTTCTACTCTGCGCCTCTGGGTGAATTCAGCAACGGAGTTGTGGTTCACTATAGGGTTGTGGCAGTTGACAACTCGTCAGTTAGGAATGTCTATGACACTGGATGGCTACAGTATGAAATCACTTCAATGACACAACCGGGTCTGCCATTGGCTATCTCTGTAGTTGTTGCGGTCCTTGGCGGCTTATCAACAATCATAGTCTTATCCCTTTATTTCAGGACTCGAATTAGATAGGTCTATACTTGGAGTCTTGAGAGGATATCTGCAGGAATGGAGTTTCTATTAGCCAAAGTGATCTCTATTAGCTCCACGTCGTTTCGATTCCTGACCTCATCTTGGAAACTACCGCGGCGCTGTTGGAGGGTAGCAATGACTCGTCCTGTGTCAAGACATCTCCTTACCTCCGGAGCGAATTGAGGTGAGTATAACTCCATTGAGGCAATTTCATCTATCACAATGATTTTGCCAAGTTCTCGAGCTTTGACAAGAGTAGGGATGGCAAGTGACTCCAAATCCTCAACGTTCACGCGATATTTCCCCACACGAGGACCTGTCTTTAGATCTATGTGAGCGAGAATGCCTGTTCCTCCAGACAATGTATTGATGGAAAATCCAACTCGCCGATTCTTCTCGCGAATCTCAGATGACCAAAATCCATCTACACTATCCAGGCTGAGAGTATGAATTATCTTCCTAATTACCGTGCTCTTGCCAATACCTGGTCTTCCTGTGAGGACGACATTCTTCCTCATAGACTGCCCGCTCTCTGTCAATGGGCCTTCATCTTATACCAACGTGATGCCTTGAAGCGAGCAAGATTGTCAACAGCTCGAATCGCCTTTTCATCAATAGGCTCAGCTTCAATTGCTTTCGCTTTGACAGCTTGCTTGAAGACTTTCTCTCCACGCTCAGTCATAATCAAGAGAGTAGTCCATCCCTCATCGGAGCCAACGTTGCCGCAGGAGATGTCTGCATTTCTGCCGTTCATGTCCTGGCAATATGCGCAGGAACTTGAAGCGAATTCCTCTAGCTCACCAACTTTCCACTCAGTTTCACCTTTTGAGTGTTCAATCTTCATCATCCCACCGGCAATGGCAAACCGCTTTACGTCTTTGATGGCTATTCCTTGGTCTTTGAGGAATTTGGTCAGGCTAGGATAATCATATGACTTTGTGCAGAATAGGCCAAATTTGATGGCTTCAGCTCCTTTTATTGCTCCTATCGGGCCCGAAGGTGAAGACTCCATATTATGGACGGCATCTATGTTGCAAGATGTGCCAACGACAGCAATCTTCTTGGAACCCTCTTTGAGTGCTTGGACAATACCCTGAACAATGGGAGCATGTGTATAGATCGAACCTGAAGATTCAGCAGCCTCCTTTGCTGTCCTTGCAATTTTCGCAATTGGCATCCACGGCTTGTCAGGGTTTCCTTGGACTACAACGGCAGCATCTATTCGTCCTGAATCCAGCATATTGGAGATTATAGCTGTCACAGCGCCTCCATCCTGTGCAGATTCGCTACGGTTGACTGCCCTTGCTTTCCATGCACTTCTGACATTCCCGAGTAGAGTGGTTCGATAGAAATATGTCCGTGGGCAATTGGCATAGCAAATACCACAGGCTGTGCATTTCCCTGTCAAAGTGGGGACATACTTTCCAGTTGAGTAATCACCAGTAAGGGCATCGACAGGGCAGTTTTCAACACAAGCGCCACACTCCACACAGACCCCGCTTGCAACAATCTCGCGCTCCAATTTCTTGAATGCAAACCTCTTAGTATTCTCTTTCAACCAGTCCTGAATCTTCGCATAACTCTCTTCCAATGCGCCGGTCATTGCTCCAACTCCAAGTTTCCACAGAGCAAGCCTCGATTTATAGCTACTCCTTGACCCATTTACTCAGAAACCCATCATCAGTTAGAAATATTGAAAAGATCCTAGAGATGGCATAGTCGGAATAACAGCCAAGAGTTGAATCATTGATTTGGATGAATTTGAATTCGTTGCAGAATGAACGCAATCACAAACGTGATCAGAATCATGCCAATTCCTGCGAGCATCCACACGAGTCTTAAGCTCCCGGATATCTGCCAGATAAGTGCTCCAAATGACGCAGCAAACATGGCAGTCAGGCCGAGGACCATATCGTATGTGCCAAATGCTCGACCCTTGAGCTCTTCTGACACAGTACTTGCTACGATGCTCCTCACTGTGCCCAACCATACCATGAAGGGAAAGGCCCAGAGTATATTTAGGATGATGAGCCACAGGTCTCCGCTACCAAGGGCAAGACCTATGAATGACAACCCATTTCCAAATACTGCGGCAACAAGAGCAGCTTTCAGATTCTTATCGGCGAGGCCGCTTAACGAATACATAATCAATGCGCCTGTCAATGCGAACACGCTCCAAGAGATTCCGTACACCGAAATATCGACTCCCCATTCATCAACGCAGAGCACTCCCAGATACGATATTGCTGAGCTGTAGAAGAAGAAGTATGTGAGCATAACTCCAGAAAACAGCCAGAAACTAGCGCCAAGACTCCGAATTGGGACTCTTGGACCCTGTTTCGCTTTCTTGATTATTTCATCTCCCAATGACTCCTTTATTATGAGTAGGATTGCGACACAAGTGAACGCTCCACCAATTGCGGCGATCAGATAGAGATGCTGAGGCTGAAATCCAATACCAAGTATGAATGTGCCTAACAGTGGGCTGATTCCATCAACAACCCAGAGCGGCACCATGACCATCATGAACTTGCGTGCAGGGTCTTGGCTCCGTTCAGCTTGGACGAAATCTGCGGGGATTGCTCGTTGCATTAGACGCACAGAACTCATACCAAACATCACAAAACCAAACTGAATTGGGATCATTGGCCAAACTGGATACAATGAGAGCGCGGTGAGTCCTAATGAAATGGGTACAAGACTAGCCGCCATCGTCTTCTTTCTACCAAGAAAATCCGCCATCATTCCCGAGAGGTATCCCCCGAGAAGCGTTGCAGCCGGTCTCGCTGAATAAGTCAGCCCTATTTGCCATGGCTCAAGAAAAGTATCAAGATGGACACTGAATTGCCAATTCCATAGACTGATTGAAAACTGAGCTAACCCGAGAAGAATGGCAGCTCTCCATAGGTCGGACCCGAGGCCCAGAATCTCACGGGATGGAACCTTAGCTGGATTTGCTTCTTCTCGTGCAGCTTCCTCTGGGCTTGCCATTGCACTATCCTCTTGGAATCTCTGGCTGCTGAATCATTCTTAAGTCAGTGTCGATGATAGGTATCTCAGTATAAGTTTCTATTCAGTTATGGCGGAAATATGGTCCTGCAATACATCCTCAGAGTTATCGGCTTTTACGAACACCGGCACGTTATCAATGCCCATTGCAATATAGCTTGATAGAAGCCATGATCCTGGAGGGAACTCGAGTGTCTTGTCAAGAATACTGAGGTCGATTTGGAATGAGCTGCTAACGACCGTTCGATCATACGGTCTGGGCAGTGTTCCCACGAAGAATGTATGCAGTTGTTGCATGATGTTTGTATTTAGATATGCGATTCTCTGTGTGGCAATCGTGCCCCCCAGTCCATACTTCCTTCCTTGCCGTAATAGCCTCTCTATAGCACTGCTGCACCGCGCTATTTGCCCAGTAGCGTTCGAAGGAATGAACTCCTGAGCCTCATCGAATACGAATAGTATCTGCGGTTTTATCTCAAAGCTTCTCTTTCTATATTTCAAAGCGGAAGCTGTCATGCGAATTACAATATCTCTGAGAATGTCTGGATCTGCAATCGATATGCAGATGACGCGTTCAGGGCCGCTCATCATCTTGAGCATGTCCTTTACAGTCACGCCCTTCTTCTTGCCACTCTTGGTCCGTGCTATAACATCTTTCAGTTTTCCCCTTGTACTGGCCCACGCCGCAACTCCAGATTTGGCGTAAACTGAAAACTCCTCCACAGCTGTAACCGCTTCTTTATGGAGCATATCAACGAACTTGTCATCAAGAGCATCGCCTTCAGACTTATCCCAGGCGTCCATCCATCCTATTACAGCCGCCTTGACTTGATCAAGTGCTTGGACATAGGTTGGCTTTGATGAGTTATCGTTTTGCAGATCGTTGATGTCATCGAGAACAGATCGGTATGTTGGCATCCTTGATTGAGGGAGATTATAGAAAGTCACCAGGTCCATATCATAGAGGGATTTTAGCGCAGTGTTTGCTCGTGGGTCGTCCTCAAAGTCGCGTGGTTTGACAATCGACCTAGCGAAGTCCTCAGCCCTTCTTGGTTCTTCTTCAACAATTACCTTGGTCTTAATCTTGGGGTCCGATAGCACATCCGACAGGAGGAATGGGTACTCGCAACTAACATCGAAGATAACAAGTTTGGTATCTTTGGTGTGGTAGAGGATTCTTCTGAACAGATTTGAGAGAAGGTTGCTTTTTCCGCCTCCAGTGAATGAGAATACTCCGAAGTGATATCTGAGAAGTTTGTAGAGGTCTACAAGAACAGGGACCTCCTTTTCAGAGTCCATGAACATCCTGAGAACACCAACCCGCGGGTCTTTTCGGGGGTCGGATGATGTCGCCTTCTTCTTGAGCCCCAGAGCCTCTCTGACTCTTCCATTATAGATGAGGTCTACCGTTTCCAGATTTATGACATGTACCCTATCCCCAATAAGAGGATATGAAAATCCCTTTCTGAATTCTATCTCTCCTTTCTTTGGAACAATGAGATCATAATTGATCGGAATTGCTGTGAGATGAACCATCATTGTTGCCTGGTCATCAGTGTCCCAATCTGGTACTGCTTGCTCTATCATCTCCATCTGCATTGGATAATAATGGCTGTCACTAATACCTCCAAGTCCATAGTGTAGCGGCCATACCTTACTAATGACCATCACTGTGAAGCGCTGGACTCCTTTCCTCTTGGCTGACTTCGCCTGCCCCTTGAAGTTACGGACTGCTATCATCATGCCTTCTTCAAGCTGGGCCATCAGTTCCTTGTTGTACTTTATCTTGATTCTGCAGTCATACCTTGCGGCTGAGCCTGCCCACTCTGAGGTGTAGTTTGCAGCTACAGGAATGACTCTGGCAAGTCTTCCATCAAATGTTCCGTCGAAATCGGTGAACAAATGGTTAGGCACGTCTTCGTGACTGTTCAACATCAGACCTCCTTTCTCGAAATGTGCTTAGATAGAATAGAAACTCACGCAACTCAGGTCGATTTATGAGCCAGCTTCCAGCGCTCTCGACCATATTCTTGAATTGACTGAAATTATACTTTGCCACCTTGTCTGCAATAAAGAGTGGCTTTAGATGACCGAATAACTCGGGAATGCTCGCACTGGTCATGGCTTTGAACAGTGCAATAGTGAATGATTGTATTGGATTTTCAACACCATAGTAGAAGACAGCTTCAATTGGTTCCAACATACTTTCGTAGTCGTGCTTCAGATTGAGCAGGGTGGATTCTAGATCGTCAAACCCAGGATAGACAAGCCTATCATAGAGGAGCACATTGCTCCGCAAACGAGGGTTCGATTTTGCTTCACATAGTTGGAAATATGCCTTGACGAAAGTCTTCTCCAACGAGATTTGATTCCTTCTGGCTCCAGATACGAGTCCGGGCTTTCTATCAAAATGTGGTACGATCGTCTTGAAGGCTGCGTCATATTCAATTGTTGCCCATGGCGTCTTCAAACGATCCCTCTCTTGGAGAGAAACCCACTGCAGGATCATCCTGTCAGTATCGGGTGTGTCACCCTGCTCTCCAATGAATCCTTTGTCAGTTATACCGAGATGATTCAGAACTGGTATTACCTGCCTCTTGAGGTCCCTTGCAGAAGTATCCTTGGCAACTCCAATTAGCAGTGTCTTGTTCTGCCAGGATTTCTCGATAGTTAGATACAGAGAAGCTAAAGCAAGGAATGACAGGTCATTGGTTGTCAGCCATCGTTTATTCACCTTGAACCTCTCATCATATGATATTGAAGAGTCCTCGGAGAACAGGCGTTCACAAGTTTCTACTACCAAGGTTTCTAATCGTCTTCTGAGGTCGTGGTATTCAGGTCGAAGACTGAAGTGCTTACCCTTGCGAACAACAATTCCTTTGGAAGCCCCTTTTCCCCGTATTGCCAGTTCTAGCTCCTTGTCAAGTCGTTCCCGTCTTGGTTCTGAATCAATGCCCATTCGCGTGGAGAGCTCATCTCTGGTTAATCCAGAGCGCTCAGCACTCAGCTCAGCCATAATCCTAGGTAGGAGATATTCTCCCCTAGCAGGAGGAGTGCAAAGTTCCATATTGCCAAAGAGCCTTCTTGCCTGAACCCATTCCGTGGCGCTGAAGGGTCTGCCATCCACATCCTGTCCGACAAGTCCGCATTCCTTCTCAATGTCGATTCTGAAGTCAGAGGTTTCTGCATAGGATGAAGAGACCTCAGAAGAGCAGATCCGATCCATCAGAAGGATATCAACAGGATTCTCCCCGCTGACTAGTCTATAGGCGAGATAAAACTCTGACAATGTCATCATGTAATCTGCAAACGCAGAATTGTCGATTATCCAAGAGTCAGTGTGAGTCACGGTGAGGTCCACACTGCCGTCTTCAGCGCGTGAGAGAATTGTCTGATCTACGAGGGGTACCTCATTGATATAGATGGGAAGCACACTCGACAGACCTATGCCCCG
Organism: Candidatus Thorarchaeota archaeon; assembly: GCA_048883405.1. Classification (GTDB taxonomy): domain Archaea; phylum Asgardarchaeota; class Thorarchaeia; order Thorarchaeales; family Thorarchaeaceae; genus SMTZ1-83. Next base: position 3,989 of record JBHLQS010000035.1, on the reverse strand, counting down.
CTCGAGGAACTGCTGCTCATATTCTAGCTCAATATTTCCCGAGTCATCAATTCGGGCAATGCCATGCGAGGAGTAGGCTCCTGCGAAGAAGATGATAAGGTCGAACACATCATACTTGCATATTGTACCGTCAATACCTGCGAAGGATAGTTCACGCTTGCCAAAGAATCGGTCCACAAATGATGGATCTGCTCTTCCCTCTGAATATTGATTGATATATCCAGACAGAAATTCGTCATAGATTCCGCTTAGACTGTCAAAACGGCTCTTATAGCCCGTGACCTGTTGTTTGGCTCCACCTAGAAGAAGCTCACCTGTTTTCTTGAGCCTGCGAGATATACGTGAGCCTTCTTTTCCCATTACTTGTCCCCGCTACCTGCTCATATTATTCGTACGTAGCGAACCGAGATAAGAAGATTCCTCGGTCATCCCGAGTCAGGAAAGCCATTCGCGTCGCTCTCGGATGTCATTGACTTCAATGCGGCACCTAGAAGCATGGCTGCGATAATGCCACCAATACCTGAGATCAGCCAGAGGGTCCTGAGGCTTCCGGAAATGGTCCAGATATATGCGCCAAAAGGTGCTGCAACGAGATTCGTAGAACTCGAGATGAATTGATATGTGCCAAGTGCCCTCCCCTTATTCTCTTCATCGACATCATGAACGACTAAGGTTCTCTCAGCCCCTATCCACATGACCACGGGAACTGCCCAGATAAAGTTGAGAAGGAAAAGTGTCCAAGCTCCGCTTCCAAATGAGAATAATACGATTATTATCCCATTGCCCAGGACTGCCAGGAATAGTGATTTCTTCAAGCCTCTGTCAACATAGCCACTGATGGTATGCATGAGTAATACCATAGCTATTGAAAATCCGCTCCAAGCATATCCGAAAGTTGCTTCATCTAGTCCCCATTCGCTTACAATGATATTTCCATAATATGCTAGGGCAGAATTGAAGAAGAAGATGAAAGTGAACATGCCTATGGCTAGTTTCCAGAAGTTTGAACCCAAACGTTTGAAGGAGATGAGTGGGCCTTTCTTTGTCCTCTCAATTATCTCTCCCGCAAGGGATTCCTGAACAAGGAAATAGGTGGCGACGCAAGCAATCATTGCTCCTATGCCTGCCATGACATGAAGGTCTCTGGAACCCAGACCCAAATTCAGCAGAGTAGCTCCAACCGCAGGGCTGATGCCATCGACGAGAAAAGCGGGCATAAGAACCATTGTGAATCTTCGCGCAGCGTTGTGTCCTCCAGTTCTCTGAATCTCATCGGCTGGTATCGCTCTGCTCATTATTAGTATGAAGCTCCATCCAAACATGAAAGACGCATACTCAAGAGGGATGAGTGGCCACATGGGATAATTCGCTAGCGAAAAGACTCCCAATATTGATGGCAAAAATGCAACCATCATAGTCTTCCGGCGACCTATACGATCAGCGATTGTGCCAGATAGAAAATAGCCAATCAAACTGGCCAGTGTACTTGTTGAAAATGTCAAGCCCATTTGCCAAGGTTCAAGGAATGTTTCGAGAAAGATACTGAACTCCCAATTCCAAATGCTAACGGAAAACTGTGCGATACCGACCACGATTGCGAGACGCCAGAGACTTCTGCTCAGACCAAGAAGGCCTGAGCTAGCTTGATTGATTCCTAATGATTCGGCCTCAGCCGGGATGTCACTAGAAATATCCGGCATAGACTGCTACTCCTATATGGCATTTCAGGAGCCATCGGGCTCCTTATGATGCTACCTGTTGCAGTGTATTTGGCACGTAATCACAGAATCCTTATAGTGCCTAGTTGATTCGACTCCAGTATAGAAACGATTTGATTTGAGGACCCTGCTCTTGATAATAATGGATGAATCTGACCTGAAGCTCAATAGAGCTGTCACATTCGAATGGCTTTTTACAAATGGCATAGGAGGCTATGCTTCGTCCACGATAGCAGGGCTCAATACGAGAGGTTATCATGGGCTTCTGGTGTCATCTCTAAATCCTCCTGTTGACAGATGGCTCACACTTTCTCGGCTTGATGAGGTTGTTGCGACATCCGAAGGTGAAGCCAATCTCGCCACTGAACAAACAATCAATGGGGTAGTACATCGGGGCTATCGGATGATAAAGCGTTTTGAGTTGAATCCGCTTCCCGAGATGAAGTTTGCAACCAATGGTGTTACTATAGACAAGACAATGTTCATGGCGTATAGACGTAACTTCACTGTTGTAAACTACGAAGTGAAAAATGAAGAAGAAACGGTGTTTACAGTCACTCCTCTACAAACATGCAGAGACTTCCATGCGAGACCACCTCACTTGGATTTTACACCTGAAGTAGAGGCAATAGATGAGAATTCATTCTTCTCCTTTGATGAACGTCCAAACAGTCCATGGATGCTTTCATATACTCCAGATGCCGAATTCGTGGCTTCAGGGATTCGGACTTCCGATACACAGGTCTATAGACGAGAGAAGGATATGGGCCTACCACATCAGGAACAACTCTATCTCCCGGGTGTCTTTCATACTGTTCTTGAACCGGGGGAGCACTTCCTATCTTTCCTCTTCGCAGTCGGACCAACGAGAAAGCAATTGCTCAAGGACTTGGGAGGATTAGCAAATGCAGAGCGTAAGGATTTCGCCAAGCTTCGATTCGAAGAGCTGCGAAGACGGAAAGTGCTCAACGACCGTGCATATTCTATGTCAGCAAAGGAACGCGATGAAGACATAGAGTGGCTTGTTCTCAATGCCGATTCATTCATTGTTGATCGCGCGTCTACGAGAATGAGATCTGTGATTGCTGGCTATCACCAACTTGCTGACATAGGACTTGATGCGCTAATTTCACTTCCCGGTCTCACTATGTCAATAGGCAGATTCCAGGACGCAAGAGCGATTCTAACAACATATGCGAGGCATTCCCGCTATGGCCTAGTTGCAAATGATTTTCCGGATAAAGGGATCCAACCTCAATATGACTCAGTCGATGCGTCACTCTGGTATATTATGGGCGTGTACAAATACATCGAAGCCACAAATGATACAGAGTTTCTACGTGGAATCATCTGGGATACAATGGAATCGATAATCGCAGCCTTTAGAATTGGCACAAAGTACAATATCCACGAGGATCACGATGGCTTGATCTATTCTGGAATCGAAGGGATTGAAGTTTCCTGGATGAATGAGAAGATTGGCAACTGGGTTGCAACGCCACGACTTGGAAAATGTGTTGAAACCAACGCATTATGGTATAATTCGCTTATGGCAATGGCTAGTATGTCTGAACTAATAGGTCGTGATCCATATGAGTTCAGAGCTGTGGCCTCCTGGATTCAAGAGGCATTCTTGCAGACATTCTATGATGACGATAGGGGATGCCTCTATGATGTTGTCAATGACGAAGAGAATGATGCGTCAATTCGACCAAATCAAATATTCGCCCTGAGTCTACCTTTTCCATTGCTCGAAGGTGACATGGCAAGGTCAGTTCTGAAGGTCGTAACCAATGAGCTCGTAACGCCCTATGGATTGAGAACTCTATCAACACAAGACCCAAGGTATGCACGTGCATGCACCGGCGGTCCTAGAAGCAGAGCGGATGCCACTCATCAAGGTAGTGTTCATCCTTGGCTGATTGGACCTTACATCTCCGCGTATCTCACCGTAATGGGGAGAAAGAAATCCACACGAGCATTTGTCGAACAGGAGTTCTTCAGACCAGTTCTAGGAGCAGTGCGACGAGGCGCGTTAGGCACAATATCAGGTTTATTTGATGGTTCATCACCACACCGAGATCGTGGTTGTGTGTCAAGGGCGCGCAACGTAGCAGAGCTCTTGCGAGTCTACTTTGAGGAGCTGTAGAAACACATTGTCGGGAGGATATCTGCAATAGAGATTCCTAGTGAGATTCATCGGTTGGAGATTCCAACTCCATTTGCTGTTGGATCCATGAACGCCTATCTGATAGAGGGCGATCCTGTTGT
>JBHLQS010000034.1:0-19975 GCA_048883405.1 Candidatus Thorarchaeota archaeon | reverse complement strand
ACTTGAGTTGACCACTTCCACATACTTCTCGACCCATTCATCTGAGGGGAATATTAGCTTCTCATCACCCATATCTGGCATTCTCCACTAGGGCATTGAAACTTCTATTGCATTGGTACGAGAAAAGCCTTCTGTATGACTCAAAACGTCTTGAGGGGCAAGTCCAAGGCATCGGCCAGCTGTATCTGATCCCTAAGCCTTCCAATCTCCGAGATATGATGCGAATCGCTTCCAAGAGTGAACATACACCCCTTATCCTTCGCCATTGGCAAGAAGTCTTCGAACCTCAGCTCATACCTGGCACTCAATTCAACAGCTACGTCATTCCGAGCCAATGCATCGGCTACTAGCTCACCATGCTCAGGTCGATAAGAGGTCAGATAGCCGTTCCAGTGTCCCAAGATCTCGAATCGCTCGTTGTCTGCTGCAGTTGTAACCGCAGAGGCCCAGAGTCTGGAGTCTGAGCCCCAGTGAACGGAGCCTATTACAAGGTCAAACTGATCCAATCCCCCCGCAACCGGTGCCATACTGCCATCCGAGTTGATATCAACTTCTGCACCTTGAAGAATCCGAATCTGTGGATACTCCTCCCTCATTGTTTCAATGACCTCCTGCCTTTCCTTGATTAGACCAATTCCTGCACGAGTCGATCCCAATGATGGCCAGAAGTGGTCGATGATTGCAATACTTTCTAGTCGCAGCTTGATTGCCCGCTCCACTATATTGCGAATGGAGGTATTGCCATCAGAAAAGCTAGAGTGAATGTGATAGTCATTTTGAATTGTGGGCATCCTATCTCATGAGAGAATTTCTCTGATATAACTACGTTCCTATCCGATGACGAGCAGAGGGATTTGACTTTCGCCTGATGTACTAAGCCTTATTCCTCATGTTAAGCTCTCCACACCTGTTTTAGGGCAGCCTGCTCTGACAGACATGTTTATATGTAATTACGGAACGTACAAGAGTAATAGAACGTTCCGGTTTTCCGGAAGGAAGGGATTTACCGGAACATTCGTAGGATATTCGCGTGGTTAAATAAAATGGCAAGAATCAAAGCAGAACCGATATCGCGCCGTCATGCAGCAAGAGTCATTCTCTCATCGCCGCTGCAAGCTCTGCGAGCGTACTCAATGCCAATCCTAGGAGTAATTGGGATGATAGTCATACTCTATCCGCTCACGATACTCCCAGGTCTTATCATGGCCGTCCTGCCAGCCGAGATCTTCCTAGCTGACAAGGTCTATACCGGACTCACTTCTCGCACGCCCCTTCTGGAATTGATTGAACTTGGCACGCCAATAGATGATCTTGAGGATATACGCGCCAGAACGGCTGGCGGACGACCGCCCAATGCAACTGACGGACACATTCCATACACAAAGTGATTGAGATGTACAAGGCTCCTCTCTATCTCTTCACAGTCGCATTAGTATTGGGGCCAGTGCTGACGGCTCCGGTTTCTCTCCCCGCTTCCTCCGCCGCTTCTTTTGCCGGAGTCTCGTCAGCACAAATTAATACTCCTCGGCCGACTGATGGTTGGAGCATTTCGACGCCTCCACGAACTAGGCAGAAGGAGTGCCGCAGTAGTAAGGTGATGAACTAATGGCAAGCAGCAAATCTGGATTGGGTTCATTGGCTGAAGATATCTCTGTCAGCTTCAAGTTTGCGTTCAAGAATGTGATTTCCTTCTTCTTGGGAATGCTCGGCGTCTTGATAGTGACACTCGTCTTGGTAGTAATAATGCTGCTCATCTTCATAGCCACCGTTATTCTCCTAACACCTGGAGGTTTCTTTGAGCTCGTTGAAGTGTTTGTGGGCATTATTGAAGCATTTGCCAACTGGCCCTCGCTGGAAAGCCTTGGTCTGGTTGTCCTTATCATAGTTCCATTAATACTCCCAGTCTTTGTCGCAATTGGGGCTCTCTATGGAATGGCGAGAGAGATTGTAGAGAGCGAAGGAACGACAGCTGAAGGAGTCTTTGCATGGTACAGTAGACGCTTCTTCCCTCTGGCTGGTGGCGGAGTTGTTGTCTTTATGACCACAATTGTGCCCCTTGCCGCTCTCTACGCGTATGCTTACAACACCCTGGGAGGGAGTATAAGCGGCAACGATGAGGTCTTGCTGATTGCTACCATGGTAATCTGGTTTGTAATCTCTTCGGGTTTGCTGACTATGATGTTCCCAGGCATTATTGATGGGCTAACTGTGAGGCAAGCAGTAGCAAGGTCAATTAAGATGGGTGTGAAGTATCTTGATCGAGTCTTCGGCCTCTGGCTCTTCTTCTTGGGGCTCTTCTTCATCCTAATTGCTCCAATGATTTGGCCTCACCTGCTGTATTCGATTCTTGGAGTCTACAACCTAGGTTTCTATCCTGCTCTGGCCGGTCTGTTTCTCCTCTTCATTGCAATTCCAGCCATGGCCATTGCTCAGAGCAGAGTGTATCTGCTCCTAGGAAGCGAAGAAGACGAGATTCCGGTGACAGATGAGGAATTTGACGAATCACAGAAATGGGGGGCAAATAATTGAGTCCCAGAAAAGCCGCGCCGATCAAGGACATTGAAGTCCTAAAAGACAAGAAGACAATCAAGCTACTGATGGATCCTCTCCGGATTGCGATAATGAGCGTGCTTGGAAGAGAGCCAATGACAGTCAAGCAGATTGCGGATGAACTCCACAGAAAACCAGGTACCATCCTTCATCATCTTGATAGACTGAAGAAGGCAAAACTGGTTGTACAGGTCAGAACCGAGAAGACTCGAACCGGAATTGTCCAGAGATATTACAGAGCTACAGCAAGAGAGTACCAGATTGGAGTAGCAAAGGTGGTTTCCCCCAAGCCAACACCCGAGGAGGTCGCAGAGACCCCTGAGGATAGATGGAGAAGTGTCATCAAAGGTCTAGCTGAGTATGATATTGTGATTCCAGAATCAAAGATGGCACATGCGTTGGATCTGCTTAGGGCGATGACTGAGTGTGAGGACAACATCAGCAGGAGGATCTATCGCTCTGAGAAGACCTCGATGGCGCCTTACATTCAAGCCGAGGTGACTCGGATTATGCGACGCCTAGCACTTGATCAGGACAATGAGTGCAGTCGAATTCAGGAAGAGTGGCATCGATTCTTGGAATGGCATCGGAAGAAATAGTGAGTGGACAAGACTTACATCCTTGCGCATAAATCCGCACTCAATGTACGAAGAAAACAGCCCTCCCGATATCGAGGAATCAGTTGTTCAAGCTGCCGTGAAGAAGGCTCTACCGCAAATCTCGAATCCTACGATTCAGTTCTTCTATCACGGCACCTATAATGTCTATCTAGTTGAAGACAAGTATCTTTTCCGGTTTCCCAGCACAATACTTCCCCTATATGAACAGCAGACGCTTGTTCGTAGAGAAGCGGCCCTCCTCGACCGATTGCGTAGCCATCTTACTCTGGAGATTCCATCGCCTGAGTTTGTTGACACGGAATCTGCCGTTCCTTTCATGGTTTACAAGATGATTCAAGGTGCTTCCCTATCCCGACATTATTACTCAACAAATTCCGAGCAGCAACGACTCTTAGGCAAGCAAGTAGGTCAGTTTCTCAGTCAACTCCATGCCATAGATGGAAGCAGTCTGGGATTAGGCGAAGATGGCTCATACCTTCCGAAGGATGGTCAAAAGGAGTATCAAAAGGTCTTCGTCCAAGTTCAAGACATTGTCTTCCCGCAACTGTCTAAATCTGAAAAGGAATGGACAGAGAACCTATTCCATGAATTTCTCGACTATGAGGTGAACTTCGAGTTCGAGCCAGTTCTCATTCATGGCGATTTTGATACGTCAAACATCTTGGTGGACCCCGCAACCTACACTGTCACTGGAATCATTGACTTTGAAGAGTCTCGAGTCTATGATCCTGCAGCGGATTTCATATTTCTGAGTGAAGGCGTTGATTTTCTAGCAAGTCTGCTGGCTTCCTATACTGGCAAGATTGATTCTCAGCTAGGTGAGCGGGTCAAATTCAGACTCGGAAGACAGCCATTCATCTACATCCTATGGGGAACAGAGCATGACATTGATTCAATGGTGAAGTACGGGTATACTACGCTTAGAGATTTCATTGCGAACTGGAAGGAGTATGTTTCTGTGGCAAAACAGTGTTTCAAATTCTAAAGGCTATAGTACTCTTGGATCTGCAAGGCATGACCTCCCTCATGGCCCTCGCCCCTGTATCGGTAACGAAATAGTGACTCAATAGTCACCACTGAACCATCAGTCCAGAATAGACCAGTTTCAAAGCCCCATTCCTCTGCACTGATTTCCTCTATTCTATGTATGAGTGAATCAAAAGATTGCTCCCATTCCTCCAAAACCCGTGATAGGGGCCAATCACGCCTCTTTGCAACTTCAGCCATATTGAATGCAGTTTCCCCCTTTATGAGATACCAAGGTGCTTTCCTTTCAAGAACCTCATCAATGGACTTCGCAATTTCCCAGTTCCATGCGGCAATATGAGCAATGATATCTTTGACTGTCCAATCACCCATCACTATATCATTGAGAATCTGCGATTCAGAAAGCTTTCCAATAGTCTGCTTGAGTTTTCTGTGGTCCTTACGAAAGAACCTCAAGACAGCTCCTTGATTCAGTTCTGCTTCCTCCAGGAATTCAGTCACAAGGACCTACTGTCAGCTCTGATATGAACTCTAGCTTGAATATGATTATTGGAGCAATTCTTGCCCAAATGTCTTACCAAACTCTTTGCCTTTCACTGCATCTTCAGCATTTAGCGGGCCCTCATACCCATCAACAAGAGCTGAGAATCCAGGAGAAACAATTCGAGCATCTGGTGCCTTCTTCATCAGCACTTCTTCCATCTTTCTCAAGGCCTTTCCATTGTGATTGCCCATATAGGTCTCGAAAGTGGTCACGAGCTTTCCATCCAGTCCATCTTTCGCCGCCTTCTTTATTGCGCCCGTGATTCCGCGGGTCGCTCTCATAACATGTACCGGGCCTCCGAAAAGAACTGCATCAAAGGCTTTCACCTCGCCCTTATCAAAGTCCTTGATATTCTCAACTTTGCAATTTACGTCCCCTGCTTCTTGGATGCCTGCGGCAATCTCTTCAGCGAGCTTCTTTGTGTTTCCGAATTTTGAGTCATAGATCACAAGCACATTTGTCATGGTCTTTCCCTCTTAGCTAGAAAATGGGATTGCAGGATTTATGTGCTGGCATGGGTCTGCGTCGCAGTTTCGCTAGCGGTTTAGTAGCATTAGAAGAGAGGAATCTTTGCGATGTGCGTCACTAGTGATTCTTGCATCCCTGCCAGGCCACCAGTGACGCGTTAGCCCCTCGGGTGTGGTAGTTGAAGAGCCATGTTCTATAAGACGGCGAGCACATATGGAGTTTCTGATTTACCTGAGAAAGTGCCTGAGAATTGCATATGGCAGATAGAGTTGGCGGAATGAAGGCTTTATCACAAAGGTCGAACATAATTACAACATACCTGCTTGGAGCAACATGCGATGCCAAAAGCGTATGTTATGATACGAGCCAAATCTGGAGAGATGTGGAAGCTGCAGCATTCCATTGAGAAGATTGACGGAATAACCGAGGTTCTAGTGATCACGGGTCCGTATGATTTGGTGGCTTATGCTGAGGTGCCGTCAGCAAATGACCTGAGACAAATGCTGGACAGGTTTCACAACTTGAAGGGAATTATTAGCACAGAAACTTGGATGGTGCTTTGATACATAATTAATGGGCTCTCCCTTTCCATCTCCATCTGTTTAGGTGTGCATTTGTCATGGCATAGAATCTAGATGGAGAGAGAATAAACGCTCTTTGGGTCGAGGCCAAGGTCCTCGTCTAATTCGCGAGCAAAATGGAAACACTTCTCAGCTAGAGCCTCGTCTGTTTCTCTAATGACACTTGCATTCATAGCGAAAAGCCTCGCCATAACAACCTGATCATCATATTTCCGAGCGATTTTCAGAACATCATTCAATGACTCTTCATCTGTTTCGCTTTCCTCACGTCCTTGCATCATGACGTGATATATCCCCGGAATGAAACACTCAAGCTCTGCATAGGCATGAATCAGCTCGCGCATTTGCCTATTGGCTTTCCTTAGTTCACTCATATCTTTTATCGCATTGTAGCATTGCCAGCGTCGAAGAATCAGATCTAGGCGAATCCAGTTCTCCGGATCTGTATCTAGTCCTTCAGTGATTGAATCAGCCACCCTCATCAGTGGCATTTCCCCATAGTTGTGTCTTAGATGCAAAAGATAGTATGGTCGAGCCAGTACAGCACTGGGATATCTCTTGACAAGTCTGGGTATCGTGTTGATTCCACCATAATGCAAGGCAAGTCTAGCTGCGAGGTATACTCGTTCCTCGTGGCTTTCTTCAGATATCACAACACCGCAAAAGCGTCTGACAAGATCCTTGTAGTTGGACGTGGCATCCATTACATTTTCAAGCATGATTCGTGTTCCTGGATCCACGAAAGGATAGTATTTCGTTATCGAGCCGATTGACTTCATCCCTACCGACCCAACAATGTGCAAGATATGATGAAAAACATGTTGCCTTTTTGTTAATCGTCAGTGTTTTTGAAAAAAAGTGAGATGTTGCGCTTTATTTGTGCCAAAAATCTAGAAGTTCGTACCTCTTTTGCTCAGTTCTCCTCGAGCCCAAAGGAAGACCGAAAGTCCGAACGCAATGGTGCCAGCTACAAAGAGGAGAAACGCGTTCCGAGGTACTAGTCCAATCCCCCATTGCATTGCCACAAAGAGGAAAAGGAACGCAAGGGCTACTATGGAGCATCCACTTAGACGCGCGTTTATCCGGATGGTTTCCCACTCATCGAAACAGTGTGTACACCGACCAAGGAAATGGCTTCTCTGATGCTCATCAATCTCAATTCCACACTTCACGCAATGGCTCATGGGAGCATCTCTCCTATCAAGCGACTAGTGTGAGGGGCATAATAATTCCTTCTCTGCATTTTTGATTCAATCATCTATCCAGTGTTGCAGTGAACTCCTCTATCTCTCTAATGAAGACCTCTGACTTATGGGAGTGAATGACATGGTCAGAGTCGATCCGCTTGAACTGCATATCGGGAGCAATCTCTCGAGCTAATGCTGCGTCATCATCATCCATTGCGCCTACCAATCCCAGTTCAGAATGTCGAACCCAGTTTGCATGTAGCAAGAGCATAGGACAGGTAGCTCGTTTCAATGCATCTGCGTGGTCTAGACCTTCATATATTCTACCATCAAGAAATGCTTGCGAGAAGTCCGCATCAAAGGTCCACAACACATCTGTGATTGTACCAAATCGTCCGGGAAGTGAAGGATTGCCCGACCTTAGCTTCTGAGAAGCGCGTATCAGGAACGCAAGGAAATAGGCTGCAGATGCAGGAATCCCTCGTATCTTTCCTCCCTCGACAGGTCGCCTAATCTTCATGAATGACCGTGCCAGTCCCCTAACACTCCTTGATTCCTTCAACTCTCGACTCATTTCCACCGTCACTTCGAGAACCCGGTAGACATAGCTATCTTCCTTTATTCTCGGCCATTCAGCTGAGAACAGAGGCGGATCCTCCATAACGATTCCCCGGACAAGATCAGGCCGATTGGCTGCGAGCCAAAGCGCAATGAGCCCTCCTGACGAATTGCCCGAGATGATTGCCTTTCGTTTGACAGCTTGTTCTAGTAGTGCGGTCATGTCTCCTCCAATCGTCCTGAATGAGTAATCTCCTGTTGACCAGTCTGACTTGCCATGTCCACGAACATCAACCGCAAAGACATGGTACTTGGTCGAAAGAGGTTCGATGACTTTACCATAATTCGTCCAATCAGCTCCTTGTCCGGGAATCAGAACCAGAGCTGGACCGTTATCCGGGCCTTCTGCATAGTTGATTTCGATTTCGCCAGTACTGATCCGTTTCTCCACAATGCTACTCATATTTCTTGTATGAATCTGAACGCTTATATATTTTCATTACAATGCAATATATGAAAAATATGAAAATTATGGTTGAGTATGACCGGCAAGGCTGTGACAATTATGACAGAGACTGAGAAATATGCGCGAATCAAAACCGCCTTCATAAAGACTCTCGAAGAGCTTGTTCAGTTCCGCGGGAATGACCCCATGATTGCGCGGATATACTCCATGATTGTCCTCTCACCGACTCCCTTGACGCAGGAACAGATAGCCAAGATCACAGGATACTCGAGGAGTCAGATATCGCGCTATCTAGCCAATCTAGAACAGAGGCAAATGATCACTAAGGAATCAATGCCTGGTTCACGAACTCAATTGTACGGAGGAACCACTGCGCCATTCTTAGAAAGCTTCAGGCGGGGAATGGAAACTGCTGAGAGATTCATCAAAGCCAAATTGGAGATCATCGAGCACATCTTAAGGGAATGGCAGACTCTACCAGACAGAGTCAAGTCAGACCCAGAGAGTCTGAAATTGAAAGAAGTAGTCACTGTGTTCTCCGCCTGGTTCAGCAGCTACCTGGATCTCCTGAGTGATTTCAATAAGAAATTCAGTGAGCGGCTGAGGGAAATCGAGAAGGAGCTTCTTATCTCGCATATCTGACCATGAATTCCTGCTGGTGATGGAGTCCTTCGGGGCCTTCTTCAATCACAAGTTCCATTCCTACTTCTTTTACTTGACGACTAGACCTCACCAAGGAATTCCGCTATTAGAATGCAATGAACTCTCCTATGATTGGACCAACTTCTCCAGACTTGTCAATCATCTCAGGAAATGAGCCTTTCTGCCGCTATTTTGCTACTTCTCTCATCATTCACTATATTCACTATTGAACTATACTTCTGGCACTATTGTCGTTTATTAAAAAGATATTACAAAGATTAGACGGGAGGAAGTGCTTATGAAGCACAATGCAAAACTGGTTATATTGGGACTATCTTTTACCGCTATCATCTTCCTCGGTCTTGTACCTTCTCAAGCACTTGCATATGCCAGGCCTCGGAATTGGCCAAGTCGGGATAACTGGAGGGAAACCACCCCTGAAGCACAGGGTATGGATTCAAGCAAGATAGAGGAAATGTATGGCTTCATCAAAGCAAACGAGATCAATATTCAAAGTGTGTTGATTATTCGCAATGGCTACATAATCAATGAGGAATATCTCTATAACTCCGTACGGCTGGAAGATAAAAGCTATTATTGGCCGGAGGCAGATCCATATTGGGATCTTAGAGACGGCAGACTACATGCAGTTTGGAGTGTCACAAAGTCTGTTGTATCTTTGCTCACCGGAATAGCTATTGAAAAGGGATTTTTCGACTTAGACACCAAATTCTTCGATGTCTTCCCTGACAGATGGGACTCTGCGAAATATGGCGATCCTATGTATCTTGATGCCAAGAAAGACATAACCGTGGAGAATCTACTTCTACAGAACGCTGGTATTCAATGGAATGAGTTCGATCCGATGATTATAGCGGAATGGGGTGCTGCTGGTTTTAGTCTCGATTATTATCTAACGAAACCAATGGATTATCTACCAGGAACAGAGGATCCTAACGCTTGGACATATTCAAGTGGCAATCCAGAAATGCTGTCAGTGATTATCGCAGAAAAGACTGGGATGACATTGGCTCAATTCGCCCGGAAATATCTATTCAAACCCCTTAAAATCCGAGATAGCGAATGGGACTGGATGTATGGTCCTTCAGCGTGGGGGACAGGAGATCCTGCAATTAAGTATCACGGGGGATTCGGGCTTTTCATGGCACCTAGAGCGATGGCACGCATTGGATTGATGCTCTTGAATGAGGGAAGGTGGCGTGGAAGACAAGTCGTTTCAGAAGAATGGGCTGGAACATCAACGAGCGCTCTAATAGACAGATTGTTTTTTGGAGCATTTCCAATTCACTATGGATATTTGTGGTGGGTCACTCCTGGCAAGTACTATCAAGCATTCGGGGCAAATACACAGCGGATCATTGTAATACCGGAATATGACATCGTGGTGGTCTTCACTGCCAACGATCCAAATGATTTGGTCTGGTCTGGTCCCGTCGATAGTCTGCTCATTGACACATTCATAATGCCGGCGGTTCTGTAATATAGCCGCTGAAGGAGATAATGGATGTATTCGGGTGGAACTCACCGGGACTCACACAGGTGAATATCGTGGATTAGCTTCTACTGGCAAGACACATCATATAGCGGCTGTTCCCACATATCGCATGGTTGACGGTGCTGGTATCATCGAATGAGCGCTCTACAGTTTCGTCTTGCCAGTGGATTATATTTCCGCTCTATGGATTCCAGAAATTCCAACAACAAGAAACAGAGCAGACATTATACCTGTCCGCTCTGCTAGTGAGCTACTGAAGAATTTCCAGCCCAATTGTCTTTCCAAACTCACGTGCCTGCGGAAGCTCCTCTTCTCTGAGGGGGCCTCGAAAGCCCTCCACGCGGCAAGAGAATCCAGGAGTGATAAGGCGTGCATCAGGCGCGATCTTGGTCAATAAAGATTCCATGTTCCTGACACCTCTTCCTACTTGCCCCATGTGAGTATCGAACATGCTCACAAACTTGCCATCGAGCCCTTTCTTGGAGGCTTTCTTAATTGCGCCTTTGATTCCACGAGTTGCCATTGTTGCGTGAATGGGGCCACCAAAGAGGAAAGCATCAAACTTTCCAATGTCACACCCGTTCAGGTCCTTGTGATGCTTGACAGTGCAGGTGATATCTCCCGCATCTTCTATCCCAGCTGCAATCTCTTCAGCCAGCAGCTTTGTGTTTCCGAAGGTTGTGTCATAGATTACTAGTGCGTGCTTCATGATTATACATCTCCACTATGACATGCATAGGTGGGCTATGTTGACTGACACTTAATGGAATTTAAACGTTTGCAAATTGTGTAACGTTTGACGTTTATCAAACAATTTATAAGCAAATGATTCTATGTTTGATATGTACCAAACGTTCATGTTGTGAAGCGAAATGGTAACAACTCTCAAACAGCACGCCAATGGAATCCGACCAAAAGGGCTCATGGATCGAGTCTTTGATGGTCTTGACTCAAACATGACGCGCCTCTTTATGCCGTGGGTAACACGCCATCCACGGTACTTCAGAGCTGGCCTCAGACTTGCACGCTCGTACAAGAAGACTGAGAAGCTCCGTCAAGAGGCAATGAAGACTGGACTGAGAGTCCCTCCCTTCCTTATTCTCAGCATCACCTCACAATGCAACTTGAGCTGCGTTGGATGCTATGCCGCTGCAGTTGGCACGCTTGAGAGCAGGCGTCCTACAGACTGTTCGCAGACTAGGCCAGTTCTCAACTACAATCAGTGGCGTGACATCATTACAGATGCAAGCGAACTTGGGGTATTCTCCTTTATCATAGCCGGCGGTGAGCCCTTCCTGTTCCGTGGACTTGTCCAATTATGTGAGGAGTTCGATGATCGATTCTTCATCATCCTCACCAACGGGACTGCTCTCACAGTCAGTGACTATGCACGCCTAAAGAAGACAAAGAACATTGCCGTTATTGTCAGCGTTGAGGGCAGCGAAGAGCTCACCGATTCCCGGCGAGGCAAGGGAGTGCACAAGCAAGCATTGGAGACCCTGGTAAAGCTGAAGTCCATCGGAGTTCCTTCAGGAATATCCGTCACGATAACCAGAAAGAACTACCAATACTGGATGACGCCAGAGAACCTGGACTGCTATGTCGACCTGGGTGTCTTGGTCGGTGTATTCATTGAATACATTCCGATGATGCATGAGAACCTGACCGGAACCGGTCATGAGTCTATAGACGAGAAGTCTGAACTGATGCTCACAGCAGTGGAGAGGGATGTGTTCCGATCTAAGGTCCTTGAGTACCGCAGAGAGAACTCCCTCTATGTCATTCACTCGCCAGGAGATGAGGACTACTTTGGTGGGTGCGTATCTGCGGGCCGAGGATTCGCGCACGTCACTCCTTCGGGCGATCTAACCGCATGTCCTGTTTCCAATCTAGCCACGCACAACCTCTCCACTGCATCCTTCAGGGATGGACTGGCAAGTCCATTGTTTACGGCGATTCGTGAGAACGAGCATCTCCTCACAAACGAGGACACCCCTTGTGCGCTCTTCGGGCATCCTGATGAAGTGCGAGAGCTCGCTGAGGCGGTGGGCGCTTACACGACAGATAGTTTGGAAATTTGATAAATTAGGTGAAAACAATGTCTACGTCTTTCAACACACTTGTTGACGACATCAAGTCGAGCTTTAAGCTCGCAAGGGAAAACATGCTCAGTTATTTTCTAGCTAACCTAGGGATGCTGATTGCTGTTGCCCTTTTATTGGGTCTAGTGATGGTACCGATAGCTGTTGCCGCGCTACTGATGGTTGGAACCAGTCCAGCGGCATGGGAAGCAATTGGTGTAGGGTTAGCAGCTTGGGCTGAGAGCAATCCTTGGGCAGTAGGTGGTGTAGCAATTCTCTTCCTCATCCCCTTCATTGCCCTGTTTCTGACTGTGGTTGGTTCAATCTATGGCATGAGCAAGGATCTAGTCGCTCACGGTGAGGCCAAGGCTGAGAGAGCCTTCTCCTGGTTCAGGCACAAGTTCCTGACCTTTGGAGGTGCTAGCGCCATTCTGACAATAATTATTGTGATTCCTCCGATGGTTCTCTGGGGCTCTGTATCAATACTCAACGGGTACACCATACCTGCCGCATATTCTACTCTCCTCTCCGTATCTACATTCGTCTGGGTCTTCTTCACCGTGGGTCTATGCTCAATGGTGTTCCCTGCCATTACATATGGCAAGGGTGTCCAGGATGCCT
Source organism: Candidatus Thorarchaeota archaeon (assembly GCA_048883405.1). Lineage (GTDB taxonomy): Archaea > Asgardarchaeota > Thorarchaeia > Thorarchaeales > Thorarchaeaceae > SMTZ1-83. Next base: position 7,154 of record JBHLQS010000034.1, on the reverse strand, counting down.
TCAAGGAGTCCTTCCGCCTAGCACGAGAGCGCTTTGACCATGTCTATGGTCTATTGAGTGCCATAGTTGTCATGGCTGCTGCATCATATGGTCCCGTGATTCTTTGGGGCCTTACTGTACCCCTTTCAGGTGTGATAACGTTTGATGCAGTGTCGATAGCAATCATGGTCTGGACAGTCTTAGCGACTTTCCTTTGGCTCTTGGTCCTACTGCCTATGACTATCATCGCATTCACGAAAGTCTATGCCGAGATGACCGGTGGTCAGGTGGCAACCGAGAAGCCTCTCCCAATCCCCTTTGTTTAGGAGGTTTCTAATCTGAGAGTGCCTCGAATGACTTTTCAAAGGGGCACTCTCTACCAATTTATGGGGTGATACAATGAGCAACAAAAACGCAAGCGTTGGAATATTGGTGGAGGACCTTAAGGTGAGCTTCAAGTTCGCCGTGAAAAACATCCTTTCTTTCCTTCTAGGGATGATTGGAGTCATCATTGTGACTCTTGTCGTAATGCTGATTGGGTTCGCAATAGTATCCATTCCCCTCCTCTTTGCACTAGGTGGACCAGAGGGCTTTGTGGCCTTCTTTGAGTCTCTGGGTGTAGTCATGGAAGCAATCTTTGTGGCGCAACCGGATCCTGCAGCAGCCCTTCTTGGAATCTTCGCGATAGTGCTCCTAGTGACCCCATTCTTTGTTGCTATTGGTGTTGTCTTCGGAATGGGAAGAGAGATTGTTGAGAGCGCAGGAACTAGTGCTGAAGGAGTCTTTGTCTGGTATCGTAAGAAGTTCTTCTCTCTAGCAGGCGGGGGAATCGTCATTTTCGCGATTATCGGCTTGCCCCTCTTTCTAGTATATGGCAGCCTCTTCTTGGCTGGCTACGTAGTCACAGGATTGCCAGCATCAGTATTGGCGGCTCTAAGCGCATTCTGGATCTTGTTCTCGTCTGGGATGATGACCATGGTATTTCCTGCTATTATCGACAATTACTCTGTTCTTGATGCAACTCGTCAATCCATCCGCCTGTCACTGAAATACTTCGACAGGGTGTTCTCAACATGGTTCGCTTTCATCCTAATTATAGCTCTCATGTTTGCACCAGTCGGTATTGGGATTGCGGTATTTACGGCGCCATCTCTGGGATTTGATTTCATTGGAGCTGCAGTCTATGCCGCCATTGCGGCATTCGTTCTGGTGCTCATTGTTCTCCCAGCATTGGTGATTGCTCTGAGTAGGCTCTACATGATCCTGAGCGGGATTGAAGTTTCAGCTGTAAGTGATGGTCAGCCCGATGTCAGTCTTGTTGGAGGTATGTGAATCGTGGAAAACGGGTCAACTACAGTTCCAATGAAGGACTTGCAGGTAATCACAGATGCCAAGAAGATCAAGGTTCTCTTCGAACCAACAAGAGCGAGTATTGTCTTCCAATACTTGGTAAATGGTTCTTACACTGTCAAACAGCTTTCGGAAGAACTTGATAAGAACCCCGGCACAATCCTCCATCACATACAGAAGCTGCAGGACATAGGCGTTGTCGTCCAAGAACGTACAGAGATGACGACAACTGGTATAGTTCAAAGGTATTACCGTGCAACAGCCAAAGAATACCGTCTAGGTATTAGCGGAATGATGGAAGCCAATGGCGGAGTTGCACAGTTTGCCAAGAAACGACTCGAGTCCATTGTAAGAAGCCTCTCGGTCTATGGCATAGAGATTCCAGAGTCTCAGGAAGAGAAGGCTATGGACGTTTTGAGGAGATTGATTGAACGGGAGAATGCTGTAACCTCACAACTGCCGATTGCAAATGAGAAGGAGTATCGCAAGCTCCCCGCTTCAGTTAGAGGCGATGCATCCCGAATCATGCGTCGCTTTTCTCTGGAAGAAGATTCGGAATATCAAAAACTGCGAGAAGAGTGGCAACGCCTCCTCCGATCGCATCGTAAAGCAGGTAAATAAAATGACAAGCTACGAAAGAAACACTGGAATGGTAGTGTGTATACTTGGTGTAATGATAGTTGGCGCGGTCCTTGTGGGCGCTTTCTCGTATTTCGGTCCCACAACTTGGGGCTGGTTCTTTGGAGATGATACGGTCTATTATCATTTTGACGATACTGTAGATAGTACCACTGGAACTGTCACTCTTGACGTTGATCTCACGACTGGTAGTGTCAACATAGACTTCGAAGACAATATCACGCTGTTGTATAGGATTGATGTTGGAGTCAGTAACCGAACTGTCCAAGAGATTGGTGCTCCTACAGTAACCTTCTTCGCCAACATAATAGCACTTGACTATACGACATCAGCTGTCAATGTCACGTTGGGGAGTGGTGTCAACTATACACTGGATATTACGACTGAAACTGGTGCTGTTGACTGTGATGTCACACTGGGTGCTCATATCGGCGATGTTACATTTACAACTAGCACCGGAAACATTGACTTCTTCATGGGTAATGGTGTTGCTGTTCTGGGAAGTCCAGACTTCAACTTCGAAACCACTACTGGTACGATTGATTTGAATATCGTACTTCCCACTGGAATTGGAGGCAGCATCGAAGCTGCTGTTGGTACTGGATTAGTAGAAATCGATGCCCCTGGATGGACTGAGATAACTTCACGCCACTTTGAATCCGGTGACTATGATACAGCTAGCCAGACAGTGACCGTTGTTGTCGAAACTGGGACTGGAACAGTTGATGCCCACATCAGCTGAATTCTGTGTCTCAAGGAGGAGGACTTTCCTCCTCAGCCTCTTTCTTTTTTGACCAGGTCAAAGATATGGTTTGATTCATTGCTTTCTGAGTACTACTGACGTTTCAAGCTGGCGCTCAGGGATATCCCAATATTCCATGAGTAATTCATCTCCTTGTGACTTCTCCAATAGAATATAGCCGTTCTTTTCATAGAATGAGATTGCCCAGATGGCAGCCCTCCATGTACCCACAAGTATTGGTGTCGTGATTCCCGCCTCAAGTTTCTTGAGCATTATGGTCCCTGTCCCCTTCTGGCGATGTTTTGTCTGGACATATGCATGCCGTATGAGATGGACATCTCCTTTGTCCTGAATGCCCATCACTCCACATAGCCCAGTCCCATCATCATATCCCCAGAAGACTACACCAGAATCAATCTCATGCTGCAAATAAGCTGCCGACATGTATGGTTCCCGCCAACGATCTTCAGGAATCACTCCCTTGTACGCCTTAGCGGCATTATTGATGATCTCATAGATTCTCTGGAAATCAGTTGATTCGCACTTGCGTATCATTCGCACTTCTCCCCACTCGTCATTATTTAAGTTCGTGAATCTAAAAAGGAAAATGCAAAATACCTTTTAAGAGATTACAGTTGTAGAGGCTTGTAATGTCCGACCATCATGACGATATTGACATGTCGGAGGTCTATCAGTTACCACACCAGAAAGTTAGTCTTTCGGATTTTCCCCTTGGTGAGGAATGGATTCTTGACATTGGAGGCGGCGGAGAAGGCATCATTGGCAGAATAAAGGGGCGTCAGGTAGTTGCCATTGACAAACGGAAGCCTGAGTTAGAAGGAACTACTAGTGATGCATTGAAGCTTGTTATGGATGCCAGAGAGCTACAGTTCTTGGAGAACTCCTTCGGAACAGTGACAATCTTCTTCACGTTGATGTACATGCCACTGGAAGACCTTGACACCATATTCTCCGAGATTGCACGTGTCCTCAAGCCTGGCGGCGAACTGTTGATGTGGGATGTCAACGTGGAGATGCCTCCAGACTTGGACCCCAAGATCAAGTATTTCATGGTGCCTCTGACTGTGACCTTCCCGGATGGCACAAGCAACGAAACTGGATATGGTGCTTACATTCGAAATCAGAACATGGATTCCTTTGTCACTGTTGCTGCGGCACATGGATTCGAACTGGAAGAAACCAAGGCGGATGACCTAACATTCTATGTTCGGCTTAGTCTACGCAAAGGTTAGGTCTTGCCACTCAATCAGGTTTCAACTGCTTGTGTCACAAAATTCATATTCGATTCCTTAGCGGACCGCTTGTTCTTCTTCTGGAGGCCAAAGGATGTCCAGTAGACACACCAAGAATAGGGTCAGAGACTTCGAGTTGACAAATGAGGATGCCGCCCGTCTCGCAGAGTGCCTAACAAGCTTCAACGACTCTGATTCCTGGCCTGGAGGTTTCAATGAGGGAAATCCTTTCACTGCAGAAGAGGTTCTGGATTTCAAGAAGAAGTCAGACGATATTCGTGTCATAGTTGCCTACGAGGGTGACAATATAGTTGGCCACTGTGATGTGTGCCAGCATCCTCAAGATCTTGAAGCTGCATATGTAGGTCTCCTAGGAGTGAATCCTGCTTTCCAAGGGAAAGGCTATGGGAAGGCCATGCTGATTGAGGCAGCTGAAACCGCCGCAAAGGCTGGTTTTCGCCGTATTGATTTGCACACTTGGGCTGGCAACCTGAAGGCGGTCCCCCTCTACAAACGAGTTGGATACAACTGGGTCCCCAATACACGGGTGTTGATGGAATCACATGTTCCCGGAATAATCAACAATCCTCTATTCCAAGAGTTCTTTGAGCGTCATTATTGGTATGATGCCTACAGGCCCACAATAAAGCAGGAACCAGATGACATCGTCGAGGAGGGCATTGGGGTCTTCAAGTATCACTTCGAAGGTGAGAATGGGGACACTCTTGATGTGACCATTGACAGAGAGGCAAAGGGCATCTGTGGTTTCATATTGACCGTTGATGGACAGACAGTATCTGCCAAGGTTGTCCCTGAAACCCATACCGGCTTCATTGCATTTGGAGAGTATCCCTTCGAACTCAAAGTCATCAATGGCGGACATAGAGAGATCCCTTACAGAATAATTGCCACTCCATCAGAGAACTTCACTGTCAAGACTGATAGTGATCTGTCTGGAGTGCTTGCTTCGGGTGAAGAAGCATCTCTAGTTGGAACCTATGCCATCTCAAGCAAAGCTAGGCACATTGACCGAGAAATCAATCCGGATGAGAAAGTCAAGACTCAGGTAGAGTGGTCATTGAATCTTGGAACGGCTCAAACCAAATTGTACAGTGGACTGGTCCCACTGGCTGCAGTAAGCTTGAGCCTCGGGCCAACGTATCCTTGTCTATCTCCAGGAGAGTCGGGTGTTGTAGCTCTTGGATATCAAAACAATACAGACATCTCGCTTGCTGGTACTATTGAACTCGAAGCACCTAAATCACAGAATCTAGGAGTTGAGAGGATCGAGTATTCACTGGAAACCCATGAACAATCAGAGCAAGCACTCTCTTTAGTTGCAGACTCCGAAACAATGGCAGATGTGATACCCATCAAGGTATCCGTCTATGTCCGTAATGGGTCTGACCTGACTCTGATTCATGAAAAGCGGGTCAATATCCCGATAATTGGTGTCGGTGGGTCAATAGCTTACGAGGCAATCAATGAAAGAATCGTAATTGAGAACGAGCAGCTGCGCGCTGCAATCAGAAGCAAACCCCCGATGTACTTCAGAGAGATTGAAGACAAAGTGACCCACGAAGTCGTAACTGGCTGGTTTCTCTTCCCTGAGCTGGGCTATCCCTTTCCCAATGAAGGTAGCGAATGGGACCGAAAGGAGTTCGACATCAAGATCACAAACGAAGAGGACTATTCACAGATTGATCTTGAGGGTGATTCCACTGACAGGCCTGGCTTAAGATATCGAATTTCTCATCGGCTCTATCCCAGTAGAGACTATATCGAGACAAGAGTGTCACTAAAGAATCTTGGAACCGAAACATATTCGAATCTGGGGGTTCGAATAGGTGGTTGGACTCGAGTTGAATTTCCAGAACTAATCGTTCCATTGAGAGGTCGAATCCATATACTAGACTCACCCGAATGGACAGGCGGGGGTCAGCTTCCCCACAAACCTGACGCATATCATGAACACTGGATATCTATGACCAATTCCGCAGAAGGATTGGTAGCAGGAATCATATACGATTCTGAGGGTGTTGCTGAGATTAGACCTAGGCGTTCAGATGGGCTTCCATGGGTAGAATATGGGCTCCCAAATCTTGAGCCTGGAGAGTCAGTCGAAAAGGACATTCTCCGCCTCATTGTGACGAATGGCATTTGGCAGGATGTTCGTGCACTCTGGGCTCGATTAAATGGAAAATCGATCGATGCGCTGGAAATCCATGATATCCACTCTGATCTCGAAGTGGCTCTCATCCCAAGCGGTGCAGAACCGCATCGTCTTGATGCGTCGCCGCTGCTTCTTGATACCGCGAAAGCCAATGATTTTGAACTCGCTGTGCATGTGATTCATGAAACTCCAATTGATGTTGATATCAAGGTGAGAATGCCCAGAGGACTGTTGGTGAATGGTAAGAGGGAGTTGGAATTGGAGACCACCAGCGTGGGACTTGACCAGCCTCTCAAGAAGAAACTCGAAATCATAGCTAAGCGTTCTGATGACTGGTTGAGGCAGGGAGGAGAGATCGAGCTAAGGTTTGGAAGTAGAATCAATAGGATACCATTCGCTGCGATTATCTTTGACTCAGATGTCACAGTAGAGAAGAAGCTGGAGGAGGTTGAAGGCTTGCGACTCCATACTCTGCTCTCGAATGGCTGGCAAATGGCCGTGTCCCCTGATTATGCTGGTTGTCTGGTTCGGTTCGGCAGGGACGGGCAAAGTGTCTTCCACGACACCTTTCCAAAATCTGAGCCATTCATATGGTGGGATCGCTACTTCAGTGGGCTGAACCCATGGATACAGGGATGGAATGTCTGGGACTGGGAGAGTGCATTTTGGGAAGAATCCTGGACAATATGTGAGAGAGAGCTTGGTCAATGGAAAGGATTCGAGATGACCACTGAGATGAAGCACAGTCCCGGCCTCAAGGGAATGGTGTTCTCAGCTCGCTTCATGACGATTCCAGGAGTGCCTCTTATGCACGTTGAACTGACCGCAAGAAACCTGTCAGGTCAATGGAAGCGGTTCAACTACGGACTTCGTGGTACGACTCGACCGGCAAATAGAGTGCAGAACATAATGCATAGTGTCACCAATGGACAACGAATCACCTACGAACCAACTGAGAACCGTGCACGCCTGTTTCCCGATTCCCGTGCTGGATGGGTCGCCTACGGGGACACAGCAA
>JBHLQS010000033.1:0-20771 GCA_048883405.1 Candidatus Thorarchaeota archaeon | reverse complement strand
GCGCCATATCCAAACTCTCTTGTTTCAGCGGGGTCATAGACTTGGAAACCTGCTGCAATTACGATAGTACCGACATTGATCTCAGTAATCTTGTCCTGCAAGTCATAGTCTATAGCTCCTGTTGGACAATGCTTCTGACATACACCACATTTGCCCTGCGTTATCATTTTGCAACTCTCTGGATCGATAGTATAGGTGGAGGGTACAGATTGTGGAAATGCCCTATAGACGGCTTTCCTCTTTGCCAGTCCAAACTCATACTCATTGTCAACCTTCGTCGGGCACTTTGTTTCGCATACACCACAGCCAGTGCATTTCTCAACATCGATGTATCTTGTCTTCTCTCTCACGCGAACTGTGAAGTTACCGACATAGCCATCTACGCTCTCCACCTCGCTGTATGACATCAGGTGTATCTTGGGGTGACGACCTACCTCAGACATAATGGGACCAAGAATGCAGATGCTGCAGTCATTCTGTGGAAACACTTTATCGAGCAACGCCATTTGCCCACCTATAGTTGGTCGCTTCTCGATTAGAAAGGTTTCAAATCCCGCTTTTGCGAGGTCAAGTGCAGCTGAGATTCCTGCGACTCCTCCTCCTATGACTGCAGTCTTCTGAATGACGGGAACTGTCTGGCGCATGAGGGGCTCAAGGTTCTTGACTCTCTCCACAGACATGGCCACCAGATCCTTCGCCTTTGCTGTAGCTTTCTCCTGCTGCCCCATGTGGCACCAGGATACATGTTCTCTAAGATTGACCTGGTCATAGAGATACGGATTCAAACCTGCATCTTCCACGCATGCTCTGAACACAGGCTCATGTGTTCTCGGGGTACATGAGGCTACAACAACCCTGTTGAGCTTGTGCTCTCGTATTGCCTTCTTGATGCTCTCTTGACCGTCATCTGAACAGGCAAAGAGGAGATCCTTGGAATAGACTACGCCGGGCAGTGTTCCGGCGAATTCCGCGACAGCGGGACAGTCCACTGTCCCATTGATGTTCAAACCGCAATGGCAAATGAATGTGCCAATCCGAACTGAGTCTTTGCCCATCATTCGCCACCTCCTGTTGCTGACGCACTCTTTTTGATCTTCGCGGCAAAGGAGGCAGTGCTAGCTGTGTGTTGCTGAAGCCCTATTTCCTTTGGACTGAACCCGAAAGCAAGAGCCAGAATCTGAGGATAGTGGAGTACTGGAATATTGAGGTCCTCGACACCAAACTTATTCTTGATAATCCTCTGCCCCATGTCGTGCTGAATATGGCACAATGAGCATACAGTGACGAGTGCATCAAGGTCAGCCTCCTTGGCGTCAACCAAGCGATCTCTTAGGATCTCATCTGCAAGGTCGTCCTCGGATCCTCTCAAGAGACCTCCACAACATCTGTGCCTTCCAGTGTATTGCTTGCTAGTTGCACCAAGGCTTTCAAGGATCTCATCAGCGAATATTGGTCTCTCCGAATACTCTATGTTTAGTATCTCGTGCGGCTTGAGCATATGACACCCATATCTCAGCCCCAGATCTAAGTCTTTGAATTCATTCACAATCTTGCTCTTGATCACATCCAGCCCTATCTGATTGTAGAGGAAATCGACTAGGTGATAAGCTTCCACGGTGCCATCATATCTCAAGCCCGCAGGTCGCAGTATGGTGTTAATCTGTTCATGTATGCCAGGATACTTCTTAATGGTGTGATTCACCCTCTTGTATGAATGGAAGCACCCACTGCACGGTGTAAGCATATCTAGCCCCATTTCCTCGGCTTTTGCTAGATTTCGTGCAGCCAGTGCACGGCTTGTTGCAATGTCAAGCGACTGCATCCAGAAAGGAGCGCAGCAGGTTTCATTCGGAATGTCAACAATCTCGACGCCAAGATGGTCCAAGACTTTTCTTGTGGCTGCTTCATACCCAAGCAAAGAGCGTCTCGAGGGTACAAGACAGCCCCAGGCGATAGCCATCTTCATAATGACTCATCCCTCCCTTTATAGAGTGCGAGTATCTTGTCGAATCCAGAGGCTTTAATGATTTTAGCGACCTCATCCATCGCAGGCTCCTGCAATGGTGGTAGGTCAAGCTTTGCTCGCATCTTGTTCACGGCAAAGGTCATTGGAACGACTCGACCGTGCTGGACAACCGTCTTGGCCATGTCCAGATAGCCCTGCGCAGCGTGTCCTTCTTTTACTGCCATGTTCCGTAGTATTGTCACTATGTCGGTGAAATTGACCTCTTGTACACAGCGCTCCTCGCAAGTGAAGCAAGCAGCACACATCCAGATATCATCACTAGAAAGCACTAAATCCTTGAGTCCTAGCAAGACATTCCCTAGCACTTTTCTGGGTCTATAGTCAGTCACTGCTCCGACTGGACAACCTCCACTGCAAGCTCCACATTTTAAACAACGTAGGAGCCCCTCTCCCCCGACTTGACTTGCTACCTCATATTTGAATTCCCGCGTTACATCATCATCTCGAATTGGAGCATCGTCTCGTTGGGTCCTGATTTCATCAGTCTGTCCCATGTTCGTCACCTAGTACCCCTTTCTGATCCCTGATGTGCGATCGATGGTATCGGGGTTCAGTCGATTACCAGTCCCTACAACGAGAAACCAGTAAGTGCCAATGCCACGCTTTCGATGTCCTACTACAAATCAGGTTTCATGTCTGATTCCGTACAAACTAGTATGGACAAATCGAAGTATTATATCTCTGACGATTCTGAATTCCACCCAACAGGAGACAATCACTATTGGAATGCAAAGAATTCTATCAGCAAAGTGATAGAAATCGTGCATTTCTGGAAGTATCTTGTAAAGAGCATATTTCTGCGCTCTGACAGCATCTATTCACTAAGAACATTATATTTGTTCGATGTCAGCTGTACTGAAACTTCGAGAATTGCGATTTTGCGCACGTTTCATGAAAGCCATGATTTGCGAATCCAATCATATTACCATTTGAGGAGTAACAAAATCGTGCATTTGATGCACGATATCTAAAACGACTGGATCAACTCATCAAACCTAGACAACCCTCTTTCCAGCTTCTCTGAGCTATACCCGAATCCGATTCTGAGATACTTCTCCATGCCGAAGTACTCCCCGGGTATGATTAGCAGACTCTTCTCACGTAATAATCGGCTCACTAGCTCAAGTGAACTGATAGGAAGGTTATGCTTTGGAAAGCAGATTGCGGCAGCCTGAGGAGCAATGTATTCAAAGATAGCTTCTCGTTCGTCAAGCCATTGCTTTAGGATGTTCCAGTTCTTCTTGACTATCCCTGCAGTTCTTCCAAGTATCTTCTCACGCATTTCTGGTTGGAGCGCGATTGTTGCAAGAGTATCACTGAGTTTGCCCGGACAAATGGTTGTGTAGTCAGAATAGGACCAGAACTCCTTCACATGAGGTTCTGCAGAAGTCAAAATCCAGCCGAGGCGCAGCCCCGGAAGTCCATAAGCCTTGGACATGCTATTAGTTACAATGACCTTATCATGCAAACCGAACATGCTAGGAGTTCTTCGTGACACAAGCTCGGCGCCCTGGTAGATCTCGTCTGATATTACCCATGCATCTGCATCTGCAGCGACGTCGGAAATAGCTTTCAAGTACTCCATTTCTAAAATGGCACCAGTTGGATTATTCGGATTGCACACTGTGATAGCTGCAGTCTTTGACGATACCACGCTCTTCAGTCCCTCAATATCAGGTAGCCAACGATTCCCGTTCATTCGAAGATAATATGATGCAACATGACCACCCAAGCCGCGAGTTATTCCATGCATCTGCATGTAGTTCGGAAGCATCATGACTATCTCATTGCGTTCCTGATTCTCATGCAACAGGTTCCATATAGTGATGAAGTTGGCTTCAGCCCCTCCGTTTGTGACAAGCACATGGTCAGCAGTTGCGCTATCGTACATTCCTGCAATTGTTTCTCTGAGCTGAAGAGTACCATTTGTTTGTGAGTAGCCGAGGCTCATCTTGAGCAGTGCCTCCCTTCCTTCATTATCAGGAATCAGGTCTGCTATTGATAGAGGCCCTACTCCGCTCTCGGTCAGATTGACGTCCACGACGTGTTCCCATTCAGATTGAATCCTCTCGAGTTTAAATTCATCAAGTTTCAGTGGAATCACCTGCTGCACAGATGCGTCTGGGAATGGCTCATTCCGAGCTATATAAGAAGTCCGAAGAAGTCTGTGAAGTTCACCAGGGAGAATGAAGAAGATTGGATGAATTCATCTTTGGCATTATTTTGGGATTGCTTAGTGCGCTTTTCTTTGCTGTTCAAAATGTCATCATTAAATGGATAGGAGAAGACGTTCGCCCAGTAGCTGCCAATTCAATTCGAGTTTGGATTTCTCTTCCTATTATATTCTTCATAGCAGTGAATCCGTTCCGCCAAGCCAACTTTGCACTTCCCATGCAGACATATGTGGCTCTAGCTCTGTCTGTATTCTTTGCAGCAGGTTTTGGCGACGTAGTTTTTTTTCAAAGCCAAGACCGTATCGGGGTTTCCTCTGCATTTGCAATTGCGAACACCTATCCAATGGTGACCTATTTTCTAGCGATTCTCTTTCTTGGCGACTTGTTTATCCCGGTGCGGTTTATTGGAGTGATACTTGCTATTTCTGGAATCATTCTAATCTCGCGCGAACAGAATAAACAATACCCTGATGAAGATGAGGAGCAGTTGAAAGGATTGGACAAGCTGGGGTATTTTATGGCGGCCAGCGCTGCTGTTATGTTTGCACTGGCGACCATTATGGTGGATATAGGTACCACGGTTGTTGATCCTCTGGATGCCAATGTGATAAGGTTGGCATGCGGGTCATTGATGCTTGTGCCAACATTCTACTTCTCTAAGCGAAGGGGAATGCGGATGCCGTCTAGACGTGGAATCAAGGTGGTGGCAGGTGCTTCAGTGGTTGGGATGGCATTGGCATCTACATTCTGGGTTGCTTCTGTGAAATACGTCGGTGCCACAATAAGCGCTGTTCTTGGTTCGATATCACCCCTCTTTGCATTACCGCTATCATTAAGATACCTGGCTGAAACGGTGAACTGGAAGGTTGGATTAGGCACGGTGTCAACAATAATTGGCATATGGATAACTCTGGTTGCTGCGTGAGCAGGGATTCTCTAAGGGTTCTACTCCACTATCTCAAAAAGTGAGGGGGAGATATACTCACCATACGCCTGTTTTGCTTCCAGCAATCTTTCTCTCTGCTCATTCAATAGATTGTAAAGAATATCTGGGGCATCAAATACGTGCTCGTTGTATTCTTGTTCAATTCTATCGATTTTCGCAAGCAGCTCCGGCACCCGTATCATGAACTGCTCCTCATACTGCTTCTCTGTGTATACCTTATCCAGATGCTGTTTAAAGAGATGTTTCAAATCCTCGAATATCGGCATATATCCTGTGGGTGTCCTTCTCGCTTTTACTTCACCATGAACCCGCATGTCCATCCATTGAAGCCAAACACGTTTGTCTGCCTTTTCAGTTAGGAAGTTCCCATCTTCATCTCTCTGGAAGTAATTCACACTGAATATCTTTGGAACCTTCTCGAGTGATTTGGCAAAGACAAGATGGTTGGTGATGTATTTGCCCAGCGGAATTGAAATGAAGTCCATATTGGAGAATGCTTGAAACTTCCTGACACCACTCGGACCAAGAGTTGCAGCAGTAGACTCTGACTCCAGACTCGCACCCATTGCGATTACTCCGTGAGCCCAATCAAACGATTCCTGCACAGGTACCCATGTGTCAGCATCTCTTCCTCCATAGATAACTGCACCAACTTCCACTCCATTTGGGTCTTCCAGAGTCTTGTCTACATTGGGTAGGCCCTCTAGGCCTATTGTATATCTTGCATTCTTGTGGGCATGGGGAATGTCTACGCCATTTTCATCTTTCTTCCCCTCGAACCAATCTCCTGAGAAATTGATACCCCTCTTCGGTGGTTTTCGGCCATCCTCCAACCAATATGGAATTCCCTCATAACTTACCAAGACATTTGAGAAGATGGCGGGCTCATGTGAATTCAGCACCTCCCATATCACGGGATCGCCCTTTGCACTCACTGAGCGAATTATGCCGAAGATTCCTCTTTCGACATTTACTGCGGTTGCAACGCCATCTATATTCTTGATATATGCCAAATCGTCACCCACTATTGTGCAGCCAGGAACCATTGAGGTACTTGTCTTCCCACAGCCCGATGGGAATGCACCAGTCATGTAAGTTCTCCTTCCATTTTGACCAAAGACTGACATTAGAAACATATGCTCAGCTAACCAGCCTTCTCTGTCCGCTTTTCGTATTGCTAGACGAAGAGACAGTTTCTTCAGTCCTATTGTGTTCCCAGCATATTGTGTATTGAAACTATACACAGTATTCTCCTTGTAGTCAATAGCTACTCCTCTGTTTTGCCAGTCTATACTCACAGAATGCATCAGCTTGCCAGAGCTATGAAGCATCTGAAAAATCTCGGCGTCTTCCGGCAGTCTGCGAAAGTAGTCGTAGCCACGTCGATAGAGTAAGTCCTCGCTGTGTGCGACATAGAACGAATCAGTGATCTGTATGACCGGAATAGAAAACACAGAATCTCGTGGACCAAGACAGAAGAAGCGTACTACCATCTTTTTATGTTCCATACTTCCCATCAGTCGCTTCTGCACCACTTCGAGACCCCTATCCCTATCCATTTGGATAAGCTCATCTCCAAGGGTCTCTCCCTCAGGAACCAGATAGATTGTCTGCTCCCTGTCTCGAGCTTGGTCGTGCAATCCATCAAAATGAACTGTGTGTGTGGGAATTGCTAACGGGGTTTCCTCGCCTCTGGCTATAGCTGTCCTTCTGATATATTCTACATCCATTCGACTATCATCACAGATGAATACCTTCATTGGATTGCATAACTCAATCGCATCTGTGATGAACTTATGCACTCTCTTGTTAGGAATCGTAAGCAACTTGCGTAGATTGGCATCAGTCAGACGCGACTCAAGGACGGTCATGTAATCATTCACGTGAACACCTCGATGCTAGGTTCCCAACATGCGCGCATGAAATGATTGGAATATAACACCCGCGCCAGCGGCAATGTCGCGAAATGCTCACACCTTTAACACTTTCTGTACCATAAGCAAAAGTGCTAATCCTCAAGCAGTCATTGGGCAAGAAGGCAACACTCAAATGTCGGCTAGAAGCGAAGGCTTACTGGGCCCAACTCAATTGAGTTGATGACTATTTGCTGCTCGGAGTGTATACGGATGCTCAAGAAGTTCGATTTTGAAGTACCGAAGATTGAGCGGGGATATGCCAACCAGACCCTTTACATCAATCTCAATGATAGTTCTATCAGGATCAAACCTGTTGACCAAAAGATGAAGAACACCTTTACTGGAGGAAAGGGATACGACCTCTGGCTGATGTGGAATGGCCTTCCCAAAGACCGTATTGTTGCTTGGGACGACACCGAGAACGAGATTTGTATAGCTACTGGACCTTTGGGAGGAGTGACTCAGTATCCTGGAGCAGGCAAATCCATTGTGACCACCATATCGCCAATGACAGGTATTCCAATCGATAGCAATGTTGGTGGATACTTTGGACCGCATTTGAAATTCTCCGGGTTTGATGCAATGGAGATTCAGGGGAAGGCTGAGAAAGATGTCTATGTACTAATTGATGGAGATGTTGGCAGAATAGAGATCCATGACGCTACAGACCTTCCAGATACAGCTTATGAGATAACCCGAGTTCTTACAGATCGACATACCAACAAGGAAGGGAAAGACATCTCTGTAGTGACTGCAGGGCCTGGTGGAGAGCATGCGTACATGAGCTGTTTGAACTTCTCATGGTGGGACATGAGGAGGAACATTCCCAGGTACAAGCAGGCTGGTCGTGGTGGTATAGGTACTGTATTTCGAAACAAGAAGCTCAAGGCACTTGTCGCCAAACTTGAGAAGATTACTCTGGAGATGAACGGCCCCGCAGACATTGAGGGCGTAAAGAAGGTCGGTCGTGAACACTCAAAGGAGATTCTTGACCTAGACCCGAAGCAGAATAGAATGAGAACAATTGGTACGGGGCACTTGCCATCAATAATGAACGAATTTGACCTTCTTCCAACCAGAAACTTTCGTGCTGGTGGCGATCCAGAAGCTGAGAAAATCTTTGGTTCGGTCTGGGAAACCATATACACCAACCATTCCAAGGGCTGGGACGGCTGCTGGAGACCCTGTGCTATCAACTGTTCTCACTGCATTGAGGGCTTTGTCCCCAAGACTGGACCTTTCAAGGGAAAGAAGGTTGTTGTCGATGGTCCCGAGTATGAAACAATCGCCGGGTGCGGCTCCAACCTAGGCATCTTTGACCCGAACTGGGTTGCAGAACTCAACTTCTATTGCGATGCATATGGAATCGACACCATTAGTTTCGGCACCACGATGGGATTTGTCATGGAGCTCTTCTCTGAGGGATATATCAATGAGAAAGCTACAGGAGGCCACACCCTGAAATGGGGCGGTGCAGAAGAGGCTCTTGCCGTACTACACGAGATTGCAGAAGGAAAGGGCTTTGGGGCAGAGCACTTTGGAAAGGGCGTTGCACACCTGAAGAAGCATTTTGCTGACAATTTCGGTGTTGACGCTCAGCACGTGCAGGACATTGGCATGGAGCACAAGGGTCTCGAGTACTCAGAGTATGTTACTAAGGAGAGCCTAGCTCAACAGGGTGGATATGGTCTTACTCTGAAGGGACCACAACATGACGAAGCTTGGCTTATCTTCATGGACCAAGTTCACAATTACTTGCCAACCTTTGAAGACAAGGCCGAGGCTTTGCATTACTTCCCGATGTGGCGTACATGGTTCGGACTCAATGGGCTATGCAAATTGCCTTGGAATGACGTGGTGCCAGCAGACAATGCTGATAGCGACGATCCGGCAAAGGTACCAGGTCACGTAGAATTCTATGCTCGTTTCTTCGGTGCGGTGACAGGCCGAAAGGTGGAGGGCAAAGACCTTATCAGCATGAGCGAGAAGGTCTACAACTTCCAGCGCATCTTCAACATTCGTCAAGGCAAGGGTCTCAGAATTAACGACTCATTCATTCCATACAGGAGTGCTGGTCCTGTTACAGACTGGGAATATGAGAGCCGTCAGGAGAGATACGATGAACAACTCAAGGAGCTGGGCGTTGACATATCTGGCATGAGCACTACTGAGAAGAATAAAGCCCTAAGAGAAAACAGGGAGGAGAAGTACCGCCTTCTGACCGATGCTGCCTACAAACGTCGGGGCTGGACAAGAAATGGTGTGCCTACAAAAGAGAAGATCAAAGCGCTTGGACTCGATTGGATTCCTGAACTTGTAGGAATCATCAATGAATTTGAAGGCACTGAACCACCAAAAGACACACTCCCAGAAAGCAATGATGCATGGATGTAACCCCATGAAGGCCACATCCTAGGTGCCTAGAACACGCAATATGAACTAACACTATGAGGTGTGTTTTTTTCCATGGGTTCCATATGGTGTATATTCTAGTTTCTAGTCGAAACTTCGTAATATTAATTGCAATGTTTGGCTAAACATGGAATTGGTTGGGATATCAACCTGATATAGAAGAGAGAGGGAGACTCTCGCATGCAGTTGCCACTTTACGCCTTCTTCGCTATGTGCCTTGCAGGGACTATTTCGTCTCTCATCTACTTCATTTACATCATGACAAAAAGCGAGATATCCGCCACAGCTAAGGTATGTGCTGCAATATCTTGCTATTTCTTCTTTGATGCAGGTCTTGTTGTGCAGTTTGCATTTGGCCCAAGTGGAATTCGCAACCTCTTTGATTTGATAGGAGGCATTCTCCTTCTTGTCATTTCAATTGACCAGTCACGAAAGGATCTAAGAGAACGTGGAATAGCTGAATAGCATTTGTGTCATTTGATGCAAAATACTAAAAGCTCACCAGAATTCTGTTCTATGGATATGCATATACTCGCACCTTCGCGGTGACAGGAGGGATTGTCTTTGGATTCTGGTCGGAATCTGGGTGTGGCACTACTATTATGCTGCATTTTGATTATCACAACTACCTCAACATATGCCCCGCAGATACAAAATAGCATCATGGTGCCTAAAGAATCACCTTCAGTCACATCGCAATATACTGACATAGGCGGTCTTGGCTTCAACTCAGATGGAGAATTCGAAGCCTGGGCAAATTTGAATGCTTTCTCAGGGGACGGTAGTTACGAAACGCCATACTACTTCAAAAGGTTGAACATCACGGGCGTGTCAGAACCAAGTCTTAGACTCACAAATATCAGGGATACCTGGTTCATCTTTGATGATTGTGTCTTCGTGATCCACCAATGGTTTAGTGCCTTGGAGCTGATCAATGTAACAAAAGGGCATTTTACTAATTGTTTCATTTATGGAGCTGTCCTGCATAACCACTCTGAATTCAATGTCATAATGCGCTCCTACATCTCCGGCGAAGTCTACGCTGAGGACTCTCTGCACACTGGATTCTATCACAATTCATTTGATGCGGATGCTTCTGTTTCTGTCATGTCTCTCTCCCGCCTATCAACTAATGTGTCCTTCTACGATAACAACTTCCTTTCAGATCTAGATCTCTATTATTGTACTGAATGCAACGTTGTCAACAACAGATTCTTCAGTTCAGTATCTGACAATGGATACGCGAATAATTGGGATGGCAACAGTTACGCAGACTATAGTGGAATAGGTCCCTACATAATACAAGGGTCAGCCGGAAGCATAGACTCCAATCCAGCTATTCTTGAAACAAGCAATATAGTATGGCCAGGAACGACCACCACCAGCACAAGTGGAATAGCGACTACAACGACGACAGTTGGTCAAGCCTACAATCCAGATGACGATGTTCTTCTTAGCATTGTTGCCATTGAGATTATTGCGGTGATTCTTTTAGTCAATATGAGGAAACAGAGCGGTCAATAGACCTGAAATCTTCCCAAAATGAATATATGCCAAGGCATAGTGATGGACATCTGCCGAGCCCATACTATTTATCCACGAATGTAAAATGAATAAGTAGCAAGAATGGAACGTCGGTAGGTCAGGGATTTATGCTGATTCAATCAATGTACACATTTGCTCTTGGCATGGTGGCCATGGGCCTGTTTTTTTTGATACTCTATCTGATATGTTCAAGCTGCTCGAGAAAAAAACCTGAGGATATAAGTGTGCTAGAAGAAAAGAGGAGGACATACACCGCCTCAAGGGAAAAGACATGGACAACTGAAGAAGAACGACCAGCTCCTGCGACTCGGAAGCCAAAGATGGCCCCCTTTCCATCCCCCTCTGAAGCCGCAGTGGAACCGAGTGGAGACTTCAATCCTGAAAGAATGGATCCAGTTCTCTTTGAGAAATTGCTTGATGATATGAAAAGCAGCGCCTTCACCTTTGAAATAGAAGGGCTTACGACGCCGGAATTGAGGAATAAGATTGACAAGATACTCCGTGATTATGGATTTACCATCGTGAGGAATATCATCGAGGATGAAACTGCTGAAAGAATTGAGGTAAAGATTGCGGGTTGGACCAGACAGATTAGCACGGACAAGGGGCTAGGGGTTAGAATCACACTTAAGGGAGTACCAGAGAGGGAAAAGGCATTTTGTCACATGACAGTATCAGCTGAGGATAGAACACTAGTCCTTCCAACTATCAATAATCTGAGAAAGAAGATAGTATCCTAGGTCCTTTGGACTTTGAAAAAAAAGAAGAACGAGGAAAGGGAGCTTCCGCTCGCCTCTCCTATTGAATAGACTATTGTCCTAGCTTCTCTGCAATTCTGGTCATCCCATAGATGTACAGAATGATCAATAGAATGGCACCAAGGTTGGAGATTCCAACGGCTCTCATATCTCCGAAGAAGTCTATTGATGTTGGGAATGCAGCAGCACCCCATGGATTGAGGAATATGTAGGCAGTCACATTGTAGGTGATACCTAGTAGGAAGACCAAAACCATGAGAATGTAGAATATCTTGGCCAGGTCGCCAAAGAACTTCCCTATTGTTTCGCCAGTGTACATCTTGAGGAGTTTGAATAGACCATACATGAACAGGATGATGCCGAAAGCCACAAACAAGCCGCCTCCAATGTAGAGGAATGGGGGCATGATGTGGTTGATGCTCATTGTTCCAATGAAATCATCCAGAACCCAATTGGCATAGAAGCCCGCAGCTAGAATGATGAAGAGACCCTTCAGTATATGAAAGATGTTCTTAATCAAATCCCAATTACTCATTCTTGGTTCCAGGATTGGCCCCAAGAAGAACAGCAGACCCAGAAGGAGGATCATGACTGCGGCAGCTGATGCTGTTGGTTCAACAATCATCCAGACTATCGAATTCACAATAATAGCAAGACCGAGTACAATCCATGCCATGTTCTCTTGACCTATTGCATAGTACAGAGGGAACAGTAGTCCCAATACAAGTGCAAAGTAGTAAATCCAAACCTCTGCGCCCATCCCTGATGCATATGACGATAATGCTGTCCACGGAGTGTAAAGCAAATAGAACAGCGCCAAAGCAACTGCGGAAAGGTACAAGATTATGGTCTTAAAGCTCATTTCTTCACTCAATAAAACTCACACCTCTATTGGCCCGTAAGCCACTATAGTTAAGTTTCTACATGCACGGCAGCTTATATGGATGATGATATATCGCCGAAAATCGATACGACAAAAGCCGAACATTTGCGTCATTCTTCGATTAAACGTACATTTTGCGCTTGATTGGCGCCAGTCGAGCATTGGCGTGATTCTGATTGAATTTTATCAGCTCACATTATTATTAGGAGGGTTCATCCCAGTTCTCGTGCCATGCAGACTAGCTCTGAGATCTATGCCCTAGGAATAATGAGTGCATTAGGGGCTACACTCCTTTTCGGCATCACCAATGTCGTATACAAGAAGTATGATGAGGAGCTCAGCGCTCTTGACATCACCTTCTCTCGTATCTGGGTTAGTCTTCTGCCAGCATATTTCTTCGCTGTATTGTCTGCGGGCACACTTGAGTTCGAGGTGCCGCCTCAGTCTATGCTTCCGCTTGCTGTTTCGATGATTCTTGGAATCGTCATTGGAGACACAGTCTACTTCCTGAGTCAGCAGCGAATCGGAGTAGCTAGGGCCTTCCCAATAGCCATGAGCTATCCATTGCTTGTTTATCTTCTTGCAGCATTATTTCTGGAAGAACCAGTCATACTTCAACGAGTAATAGGGGCGATACTTGCTGTGATTGGAGTCGCAGCAATTGCTAGAACAGAAGCGTCGGAAGAAATTTCGGAGGAATCAATAGCGGATGATAGAATGAAGAGAGTGGGAGTATTCCTTGCTTTTCTAACTGTGTGCCTCTGGGCAATGAGTGATGTGATCTTTCAATTTGGACTTGCAGCAATTGGCGTTGCCGAAGCTAATTTCTTCCGGATGCTGGTGGCTTCGATAGTCTTGGTTCCGATCTTCTTTATCGCACAAGCAAGAGGCAAGCCGCTTCCCAGCAGACGCATAATACTTGTGGCACTCATTACTGGCGTGTTCAGTATAGCGCTGAGTCTAATTCTCTATAGC
This sequence comes from Candidatus Thorarchaeota archaeon, assembly GCA_048883405.1. GTDB lineage: Archaea > Asgardarchaeota > Thorarchaeia > Thorarchaeales > Thorarchaeaceae > SMTZ1-83. The sequence continues at coordinate 7,136 of JBHLQS010000033.1, read as the reverse complement.
TATGCTGTGAAATTCGTAGGAGCAACAGTCACCTCTGTCATTGTTGCTTCTGCGCCAATCTTTACAGCGCCTCTGTCCGCCATTTATCTCAAAGAAGAGATGGGATTGAAGGTGGTAGGCGGCACTATCCTCACAGTTATTGGCGTTGTTATGGTCGTCATAATCCTCTGACTTCCGTTTCCGGATGTTTCCCCATCGAAGGGGAAAGAGGCGGCAGCATCCTAGTTCGTTATAGAGGACCTTCCATTCGTGAACGGATTATTAAAACAATGATGACCGCCGTATCTCCCAAGGAACCGATCATAGTTGCAATGCTTATAGCTTATGGAGAACATATCTCAATACGCGAATAGTCAGCTTTTAGAAGGAGATAGAAGGAGCTGATGGAAGTTGGTTGCAATGAACATCAGACGAGCAATTGAGGACGATTTTGAAACAATTGCTGAACTTGAAAGGTATGCATACAGCTTGCCACCAGATTATATAGAGATGAGCCGAGAGAGATTTCCATACACCTTTGATGATCACTATTTGCTTGAGGATAATGAGACAGCTGTTGCATCAGCACGACTCATTCCCCTTCAACAGAACCTCCGCGGCGTCTGGAAGAAGATGGGTGCTGTAGGGATGGTCACATGCTATCCAGAAACCCGCAGAAGGGGGCACATTCGCGAACTAATGAGCCACATGTTTCAGGCTATGCACGATGATGGATACGCATCAAGTGTATTGTATCCATTCAAAGACTCTTTTTACGGTGCATTTGGCTATGTCAACTGCCCGCCGAAACTCCGCGTAGTTGCCAATCCTTCGCACCTCAGTAGATGGAAGCTTCCGGAGGGATATAGCGTGAAGCGGCTGTCTATGAAAGATGCAGCTGAGTACTACAGGATTCTCTTCAAAGAAACTGGCGCAAAAACTCACGGTGCTACAGCGAGGAGCGAGAAACGCTGGAATGAGTTGACAACGGCTTCAAAGGCAGAGATTGCAGCTGTTTTCGGACCAACTGGCAATCCTGAAGGAGTGATGCTGTATCATCATAAGGGATATTCAGATTTCCTTGGCGAAGCCAATGTTGGCTCAATGAATGTTAGAGAGTGGTACTGGAGCAACAATTCGGCAAGAAGTGCATTGTTAAACTTCGTCTACCTTCACGCCGACCAAATCGTCCAAGCGACACTTCCTGCCAATCCGCTGAAAGATGATTACTACCAGTGGATTGAGGGACGAAACATCCTTGAGCTTAAAACAGGACTCACCTATATGGCCCGATGCATCGACGTACAGGTTGCATTGGAAGGCTTGCCAGCAACAAACGACGGTCAGCTTACATTTCGAGTCACAGATCCACTCTGCGAATGGAATAGTCAAACATTCTGGGTGGACGCAAGTGGTGGAAATATGAAAGTGGAGCCAATAGGAGATGCAGAAACAGACACTACTCTGACAATCGAAGGAATTTCAGCACTCCTCTATGGGACATTGAATGTGAGTGACCTTGTACCGTATAGCTGGATCTCAGGAAACGTACCAAGTCTACTCAGTGACTGGTTCCCAAAGGACTACATCTGGATGTATGAAGACTTCTGATGTGATAGGTAATGCGGAATCCTAAACAGCTCCGCATTCCTGCTACCTTATTACTGACTGTGAGATGCGCCCACGCGCAGCTGGGTATGCTTGTAGTCTTTTGGCTTGTCACGGGAGCTTAGTTGTCTCTTGAGACGGTCATAATCCTTTTCGCAATTCGACTCCAACTGGAATTTTGACCACTTGAGCTTGATTTCCTTGTCCGTGAATGTTTCTATGTCCTTGGGTCCCGCAATCAGGTCAATATCGGGCTGCACTCCGATTCGCTCGAGTGCTTCCTCCAAAAATCCTCCACCCAAAAGAAGCCAGACCTCAGAATCCTCATCAAACCAGACATCAATCACATTTCCAACTTTGAAACCGTCCGAGTCAATGACCTTTGCCTTTGATATCTGAGAGAGCTTTCGTTCATTCTCGGTGATGATGTCCTCACAAAGAGTTGAGCAGAGTGTTTCGCCGTCAACCGTTAGGGTGACTTTATCCTTCTCAATGACATCAATGTTGTCCACACTGAAGATAGGGTCCTCGTCTGGACGGACTCCAAATCTCTCCAAGAGCTCCTCTATTCTTGACCCCCCAATTATGATATCTTTCGGAATGAGCTTGTTTTCTTCAATAGTGAAGATGAAATCGATAATTCTCCCAAGAGTTACGCCCTTGGCATCCACAACAGGTTTCTTCTTGATCTCGCTGTATTTCACATCGATACATTTCTGCACGCAGTACACCTCAACTTCTTAACAATAGTGAAGATGTATATAGACTTATCTATCTATATGATATTGTCACGGGAACTCTCACTCCCTTAATAGTCTCTGCTTTGAAGAAATATAGAAAGAAGTGAGCCCAAAAGGGCTCGCAGCTATGTAAGAAATTTAGTAGACTTCTCGAGGACTCTGTCGCAGTCTGTCTGGAAGTTGCCCGCCCTCGCCTAGGACTTCCAGTTCATGGTCTCGGCCATATCGGCCGCCATCACCAAAAAGAAAGCCGGTCTTCTGAATCCCACGAGCTTGGCGTTCAGCAGCTCTTCTGATGATCATTCCAACGTTTGAGGGCACAGACATCAGCATCTTCTTCTGAGTTTCATCGATAACAAGCAGAATGGTGTCATCACTAGATGTCCTAGTGGTTTCATGAAACTGCGAGTCGTTTTGGTTAAACTCCAGGTAGTATGGCATCCGGGTCTAATCCTCCATAGGGGAGACTAGTTGACTCTTTGTTGGATGCCATATATACATTATTTGCGTGAGTACCTCTAGGTGGGCAATAGATGTGCAGTACCACAATGTGCGCAGACGACAGCTTCCTCATAGGGTTCTGGTAATGGCAAAGGAGCGCCGCAATTCTGACATTTCAGTTTCTTGATCTCAGACCGTTCCTCCACTGGGATATCTAGACGAAAGACTTGTTGGGCAACATCATGGAGAGTCTTCCCTATTCTTCCAGCGGCTTTTGCGACTGCGTTGGTTTCGGAATCAGAGAGAGACCCCAAACCAACAGCCTTGAAAAAGCTATCAATTGCCCTGCCGATTCTTCCGAAAATTGAACCAGCTTTCCAAGACAAGACATCGGTAACTTGCAATTCAACCAGCTCATCGTCTGGATGACCTGGAATCTGATATCCGTGTTTCCAATCGGTACGCTCTGACCTTGTGGATGACAACTGTTGGCCGCATGAAGGACAACCCAATCTCCACTCTGGCTTCCTAAACCAACCCTTTTTGATTTTCATCTCACCTGTGTCGTACCAACATCTCTTGTGGGCAACTTTTCCACAGTTAGGACAGGAGAATAGATAGTACTTGTCAGGCTTTGCCTTTTGCACTCTTCCAGCAGGGAGTTGAAAATAGGCAAGGTCGCTAGGCGTGTTATTCAGAAGGTACTTCCCGCAGATGAAACAAGTCTTACCATCATACTTGCCCATCTTGTCAACCGGCACTCTCATCTTTCAGGCCTCATGCAAGGCTGGTTCATTTTGGCTTAAAGCCCTTCGCACTCATGCCAGCGAAAATCACGAGTCATTCAGACGATTCGAACCGCGTAATAGTGACTCATATTAACATGTAGAGAATACACAGAAACGAGAGGATTCACTATATGTTCGACCTGGTCCAAGAAGGTGACATGGGACAAGGCTTAGTGCCAAGGACAATGGTCTATGTCATTGCGAGTGGAGAAACAGATATTGACAAGCCCGATAGATTGACAGCTCGAGGAAAGAAGCAGGTTGTGGAGCTTGCCAGATCTCGAGTTGCAACAGGAATCCAGATTGTCTACTCCGCTCCAAACGGTGCAGCACGAGAAACCGCCAAAATCCTCAGTGATGAATTTCAAGTTGATGCAAAGAAGAAAGACTGCTTTGAAGACATTAAGCTGGGAAAGGGGACCCTAAATGCACAGGTCTTAGCTGAAACTCTGCCAGACCTCTGGAATGATGTTGACCATGTTCCAGAAAAGGGGGAGTCGCTCATGATGGCCCGTCATAGGTTGGCTGACTGTGTTAGAGGACTGATAGGTAGGCATCGAGGAAACAGTATTGCTATCATCCTTAGTAGTATGATGACAGTTCTGTTCTATACGCTGGTCGTAGGTGGCGATCCGAATTTGGATGACTGGCTTGAAACTGGTCATGCCTCATGTGCAGCATATGAATATGCTAAGGAAGGCTGGACACTAATTATGCCGCCGGACAATAGTTACCTGGTAGAAGGAAACTCTGTTCGAGATACTTTGCCAAATGAGGTAAAGGATGCACTCGGGATTCCATAATATGTCAATAGAAAAAGAAGAGCTCCCGGGCCAGGCGCGTTGCTTGACCCGAGAGTAGTGTATTCCAATTATCTGCGTCGTGCTAAGACTAGAACCAGCACGACTAATGCCACCATTCCTCCAACCATTATGTAGAGTGCTGATGGTCCATCAGGTGGGGGTGGGGGAGGAGGTGTAGTCCCAGGTGTCGTTGTAGTGGTTGTGCCGTTGCCCTGTGCTGAGAGGAATGCGCTTGAGTAGGACACAAAGACGGGGTCGCAGCGAACCTCTTCGCCTCCCCACATCTCATAACCAGCAGTCATGAACAGCATTGATGCCTCGACTGTCCAGTCAGTGACAGTCTGGCCTGCAGCTGACTCGTACATAACACTGAATGCTCCAAGAGGCGCTGTGGATGAACCAGAGATATACTCGGTCGTGAATCCATCACCACCCCAGTAATAGGGGAGACCGCCCATTGTCACGTTTGCATATGGTGTGTCTTCCGCTCCGAACTGGTAGTATGAAGCCGCAACACTATCTGCATTTGTGTCAGCGACGGGAGCGCCTTCAGCTTGGTATGTGGTTCGAGTTGCCGTTCCAAGAATTCCAAAGAAATTCACTGCAAGGCTCCTGTCCTGCAAAACACGATTGTCAAACTCATTCAGGCTCCACTCACCAAACACCTGATCGACCTTGAAGGCAACAGCATGGTTCCATCTTGCGGGGTCTTCAGGATCATAGGCCACCATGTCGACATTGAAACTGATGTCAAATGACATCTTCTCAACAGTTGCAGTTGATATCCAATGATCGAAATCAGTGTCCGTTAGACTTGACACTGCCTCATATGACTGACGATAGTCCCAGCAGCCTCTGATGCCATCAGAGTCACGAATCTGCAGTGGGTAGATGGTCACATTGACATTGTAGATGGTGATCCCGAATTCCACAGGCGTATCAGGGCTGACAACTTCATGTCCGCTATCTGCATCCGAGCCTAAGGGGCGTTCGAGTTCCAATCGTTCAATGTCATCGATGAGAACAAAGTGCGTCACTTCGTCTGTGACAACTTGGCCATCTCGTATCTGGAAGTCAGGTGCGCCATTGTCTAGCTCACCCTCACCATCGTTGAATAAAAGAAGGCCTGCATACCTGGCTTTGAAACCAGCCCACTCCTGTTGCTGCTCTGTTGCAGCCACACGGAAGTGTTGTTCCGTACCCCAAGCAAACCAAGTATTGGACCACTTACCTGACTCAATTCCAGGAATCTCGGTATGAATGTTGGTACGGTTCTTGGACATCCATGCAATCCACTCGTAGCCTGGTGCGGGTATCTCTTCAATCTCATCAGCCCACAAAGTGTCACGGATACCATCCATCGCATCTGAACCAACAAGTGATCCATTCTTAGCAGAGTACCAGTAGAACATTTCACTGGCCTGATAGTCCATGAGCGTTTTTACGACACCCATCCATGATGTAGACCTGAACTCGTCGCCAATCCGTCCAGGAGTGGGATCAAATTCAACTCCAACTATCATGCCCTCGAGCGTGGTGTTGCCCTCATCGTGCCATGTTGCAGTTCTCTTGACATAGTACTGATCATCTGTTGTGAACTCGTTACCATCAAGATCAAGAGCGCCTTCATCAGTGACTGACCAAAGCGGTTCCTCCCAAACAGGGATGTCACCCAGAATCAGTCTGTGAGGACTCCAAAGAATGTTGGTGGTGATTGGTTCCTTCAGTGTCTGATTACCCATCGGGACAAGCATGAAGCTATTCATTGCGTGAATTGATGCGTTCATGAAATAGTCATCAAATAGACCCACTTCAACTGTCACATCATCATAGATTGCAGGCGGTGTGTTCGCAGTGACATTGAAATCAATGCGAAATGTTGAAAGGTCCGGGCCAATGTTCAAGTCGTATCCCAGATAGTCTACTAGGTTGAACAGCGGGAAGTATGTTTCAGGTTGCGAAACCACTCCTGTTTCGAGATTTTCATATTGAATGACAAAGACGGAAAAGCCCCCACTGAAGGGACCTACAAAATCTACCGTGATGTAGTGTCTCACAGCATATGTCCAGGCATGGGTTTCATTCTGTCCACTGCCATATCCACCAAATGAAATCGTGACATTCTGCAGAGTCCTATTAACGAAGATGCCATCGACATCAATAGAGTCTCCAATCTCTGGCACCCATAGATTGGTTTCTTCAGCGTAAATCTCGAAAGTGCCATTTATGGTTTCTCCAGGAGCGTGAATGTCAAAGGTGATATTTAGGATATCATTAGGCATAGCACGCTCAGCAAGGTTTCCATACTGATTCAGTACATTGGCCTCTATGAACGCATTCTTGAACGAGAGCTGAACTGTGTTCTTTCTCTCAATCTCCTGCCGAGGATTCAGATTGCGTCCATCTTGGCTCACAACCGTCCAGAAGTATGTCTCCGGCTTTACTGTGTCACCCTCGATGTACTCGTCTTCATGCATGTCTGTGTATACAGTGTATGAGCCAGTCCATTTTACCTCTTGCTGAGTAGCTGATACGTAGGTATCATCAACAGAAAAGAATCGGCTCAGGTCCACTGTGTGATTGAGTACGATGTCATAAGTCACAGTCCACAAATGCACAATATCTAGCCAAATCCAATTGATATTATCAAGGTATCCTGGAACCGCATAAGCACCAGTACTATTATAGACAAAGAATAGCACTAGGGGGAAATAATCACGCACAGTTTCTGTGCTGCTGAAGTTCCAGAGTTGATCCTTCATCGTCCATGGCCTATG
>JBHLQS010000032.1:0-20893 GCA_048883405.1 Candidatus Thorarchaeota archaeon | reverse complement strand
TTGAAACAGAGCTCTTTATTTCCCAGTTGTGATGTTGTCCTCAACTAGCTGTTCAAGAAATGAGGGGCAACAATGACCACCGAATCCGATGAAATAGAGAAAGCTGCTGTGGAATCTAGAGAGGATACAAAAATAGCTCTCGGACTTCAAGCATTGAAGCATATAAGAACCAGAAGGTCGATTCGGCACTTCACAGGGCAACGAATCCCCGATGATCACTTGGAGCTAATACTAGAAGCAGCTCGCCATGCACCGAGTCCTGAGAATATGCTATCAATCCGCCTTGTAGTAATTCGGGATGATCAGGAAATGAAGGAATTTCTATCTGATATTGCTCAGGAGAACGCTCAGAAAGTTTTCGGGTCATCTCCTTTCGAACTCACAAGCGGGCGGAATTGGTACGTGGCGGATGAATTCAGAGCAGCCATTTATTCACGACTGCGTGATGGCGAGTTATTCAGGTATCCTGAGAAGAGCGACGTTGCCATTATAGTCTGTGCCAGTGATGTTTGGAATGATGCGACCAAGTTATATCCCAATGAGCTCTTTGGCTCTGTTACAGCTGGGATGGCTATTCAAAACATGTGGATGGTAGCAACCGCAATGGGCTATGGCTGTGGCTATAATGCCCTTGTCTGTTCCGATGCTAGATACACTCAGCTCATCCGTGACAGACTAGGAATTCCCCCTACCTGGACTCCTCTTACCGCATTCTGCATTGGTGTGCCAATAACAGCGAGGCCACTCGGGCCAAGTAGGGCCCCTCTTGAGAGTCTGCTATATCATGAACGTTGGGGATATCCATACAAGAGATTGGCCTTTCGAAATAAGGAGGATATTTGAAATTGATTATAAAGAGGATTGCAGTAGTTGGCGCTGGCTTGATGGGTTCAGGAATTACCTATGTTTCCGCAGCATCTGGGTATGAAGTGATGATGATGGACATAAACGATGAGGCTGTCGGAAAAGGATTGGATAGGCTGCGTTCCTATGTAGAATCAGGAGTTAGAAGAGGCAAATTGACGGACTCGGATGCTGAAGGCCTCCTTGGACGTGTGAAGACTACGACAAGTGCAGAAGCTGCAGTAGGAAATGTTGACTTAGTCATCGAGGCTGTCTATGAGGACATGCGTGTGAAAAAGGATCTATTCAAGAGAATGGATGCTGCTTCGGATCAACGCACACTTCTTGCATCCAATACATCATCCCTCAGTATAACTGAACTTGGCAGAGTCACAGGAAGACCTGAAAAAGTGGTCGGAATGCATTACTTTTCCCCTGTCCCAGCGATGAAGCTGCTTGAGATTGTTATTGGAGAGCAAACAGGCGAAAACACGATTAGGGCTGCGATGGCTGTGGGTGAGAAGCAAGGCAAAACCACTGTGAAGGCGAAGGATAGTCCCGGGTTCATTGTCAATAGGATTAGAGCAAAACTGGGAAGAGAATGCATTCTCACTTATGAGAGAGGCATTGCAACACTTAGGGAAATCGATGCGGCTTTGAAGGAGGTGTATGGGGTGCCAATGGGACCATTCGAGCTGTCTGACTTTGTTGGACTAGATGTTTCATTGGGTACTTCCACTACACTCTATCAGGAATTGGGTGATTGTTTCAAACCTCCTGACACTCTGAAACGCCTTGTAGAAGCTGGCACCCTCGGTAGAAAGACTGGCAGTGGGTTCTATGAATATGGAGAGGGCAAGGAGTCTGAGCCCGAAGAACCGAAGGGTGCAAATCCAGAGTGGCTTACTCTGCGCATTATACTCCCCTATCTGAGGGAGGCAATGATTGAGGTTGAAGAGGGGATTGCCACAAAGGAGGACATCAACAAAGCAATGATTCTTGGCACCAATTACAGAGAAGGTCCTTTCGATACAATCGAGCGTTTAGGACTTGATAAGATACGCGAAGAGATGAAGAAGCTTCACAGCGAGTTTGGCGATTGCTATAGTCTCCCCAAAATGCTTCAATGAATTCTCTGCGGAGGAATGGTGAAATGCCTGATGATGAAGTTCTCTATGATACAGCGGACGCGGTCGTCACAATCACTGTGAATCGACCAGAGAAGTACAATGCACTGAATATGTCAGTCAAGAAGACCCTCTATGAAATGTTCAGACGGGCGGAGGATGACTCCTCTGTACGAGCGGTCATTCTCACTGGAATGGGTGACAAAGCCTTCATATCTGGTGCGGACATTAATGACTTTGTGGGCAAGGATTCGAAGACCATCAGACCTGTTGTTGAGGCCAGTCGCGACATTTCCCGATCTATTGACTCGATGGGCAAACCAGTAATCGCAGCAGTGAATGGATATGCCCTCGGAGGAGGATGTGAACTTGCAATGGCATGTGACATCAGATATGCTTCTGCAAACGCGAGATTCGGCCTTCCCGAGATAAACTTAGGAACATTGCCGGGTAACGGTGGTACTGCGCGCCTTCCCAGAATCGTTGGCCTTGGAATCGCCAAAGAATTGGTCCTTACGGGAGAGCTGATCCCGGCGGAAGAGGCATTCAGAGTAGGACTAGTAAACAAGGTATTTGATTCAGTTGAACTGCTTAGGGTGCGCACTAGGGATCTTGCCACAGCTATTGCGGGCAAACCCGGAGTTGCTGTGGGACTCGCAAATCAGTCAATAGGCAATGCTTGGCAAATGCCACTCCATGAACACTTGGCATATGAACTTGATGCATTTTGTCAGACATTTGATACGCAAGATGTTCGTGAGGGTGTCGCAGCATTTCTTGAGAAGCGTGAACCCACGTTCAAACACACCTAATGCAATGTAAATGACTGAGGTTTCAAAACATAGGAAGGGGATGGAGGCCAATCCATCCCGTTATGGAACTACTCCTGGCCAACTGGCTCGTACCTGCGTCCAAGAAATGCTACAATAAGTACTACCAGCACCAAGGCAAAGAGGCCTAGAGAACCTGCAGCCCACCCGTATGAATCAGTTGCTTCCCAGATTATGTCAAGACCAACCTTGACACCTGCCATTATAGCGCCAAGCAGCAGGGACACCAGCATGAAGCGGGCTGTCATCTCCTTGACTTGTCCCATTTCACCCGCTTCTGTTATCTCTCCGCTGAAGAAGACGAATATGAATAGGAAAATATAGGCGATGACAATCATGGCTCCCATGTCGAACAGACTCCTCTGGTAGGGCAAGCCCTCGTCGAGTAGCCCGAGTATGAGGATGGTTGCAATGGCCATGAGGAAAACAAACATGTTGCTTACAAGTTTGTCTTCAGGATGAACGAATCCTGTGCGTTCTGTGAATGTGTTCACTGCACTCGCAAGAATGACAATTCCCAATAGCACTGCACCGACAACCCATGCATAGAATGGATATGCAGTGCCTGCTTGACCAAGTCCCTCAAGCAGATACTTGAGGATAGCTGAAAAGGCAAGGATGGCGATGCCGATGCCAGCCATGATGTTGCTTATGGTAGTAATTCTGACCATGTTGAATCTCCCCGTTAGGAGTGACTAGGCCAAGTGTATACTGGCTTCTAATTAACTCTTGCTCAATCATTGCTGGTCGGCGCTATGATCGTCAACACCATATGCTTCTGGCATGAAGTATGTACCAATGCAAGCAATTCCAATTAGAACTGCTACAAGAAGTGCAAGTCCCATTAGCCCAAATGCAGAGTAGGCATAGGCACCGGTGGCTGGTCCAATGATCATTCCTGACCCGAAGAAGATGCTATACACGCCCATGGTGCTGCCTCGCGCATCTTCATGTGAAACGTCGGTCAAGTACGCCATGGCAGCAGGCGGGAATGCACCTGCGATGAATCCAAAAGCTGGCAGGAGCGGCCACACCGCCCAGAGATTGGCAATTCCCCCCTCTCCCGCGCCTCCGACAAGGAGATAGGCCAGAACCCCGAAGCCAATCAATCCAGTGACGATGAATGGCCTTCGTTTCCTCACATAGTCAGACAGATGCCCCATAATGATGATTCCAAGTACAAGCGAAACGGCGAGCATCCCAAAGAGAATCAACATCTCTGTGTTAGACAATGAGAAATGCTCTTCAATAATTCTCTCAACATTGGCAATGAGAAGACCATACAGAGAGATGATTGGTACATAGACTGGCAACATCAACTGGATTCTTCTGTCAGCAGCCACCATTTTCAGTAGCTCTGTCATCTTAGCCTCGGTCTGTACGACCTTGCGTGTTTCTTGCAATGCGAAGTAGCCGATTACTCCACTTCCGGTAGCTGCTGCAGCTGCCAACAATAGAATCAACATTGCTTCGTAGCTAAACTGCAGGAGGATTATCCCGAGACCATATCCTCCAGCAAGTCCCATGAGTGTTGAGAGGTCATAGTATCCCATAAGCCGTGCTCTGTTATCTTCGGCAGAGGCATCAGCAATCATGGAGAGAGATGTCGTCACTTGTGAAGCCGCACCAAGCCCAAAGATTGCTGCGAATGGCAATAGAACTGCGGCATTGGGAGCTATCGAGAATAGAAATGCAGCAGCTCCGGTTATAAAGAGGCTAGCAATCAGTATCGGTTTCCTTCCAATCTTGTCGCTATATGATCCAAAGAAAGAAACGGTGGCTAATTCTGTTACAGGATATACGATGAGCACCGCAGCAACTTCCCATTCCGTTAAGCCCCCCAAGTATGATTGGCTCTGAATCACAGCAATGGTGACATAGAACGATGCGCGCATAATTATCGTTACGAGATACAATGCGATCAAGGTCAGTCGATGTTCCGATGCTCTCAGGCCCATGTTCGTGCCTCCGTCAATTCTTGCTGTTCTGACGACATCACCGTTATAAGCTAGCTAGTTGTGTACATCAGCTATGAGCGTCGGAAAAATCCCGGAGGAGCGAGGCTCACCAGAATTCGTGTATCTCTCATTCTACAGACTCAAGACAATGAGTGATGAAGAGAAGACAGACTGGTTTAGAAGATGGGCAGATATCCGTAGCAGGCTTCCTCAAGGAATCAAGATAGTCACTGAAGCTGGTCACGCCTTTGGAACGGAGTACACGGGATTCACTGTATATGAAGGGCCAATCAACAAGTTTGAGGAGTTGATGTCCATCCTCAGGCGCCACACCGGAGATGTTGTCGAAAAGACAAAGACCATTATTGGGACCAAGGGCCTAGCCTTGCCCACTGACAAATTCCAGCGGATTATGGAAAGCCGGCCAATTGACTGATCTTGGAAACCGGAGTGATTCTAGGAGTATCTGGAGGCTCAATATGTCTTACACGATTTCGAGAAAGACTGCTATCGTCCTCTTTGTGGCGGCAATCGTTGGCGCCATCTTGTTCTTTGCAGCCCCCTCTGAGATTCAGCCTGGCGATTACGATGTCCTTCTAGTTGTTGATGCTCCTGGCGATAGTATCGAATACAGGCTTAGTGTTTCATTTATCTCGGATGGTGCCACCTCCGACTCCACTTATTTCGTGACAGGTGCTAATACGAATCTGTCAGTAACTGCAACCACACAGATCCCAATCGCACCCACGAGCAAGCTTTCCGTGGTAGTTGAAGCTGAGGGCAGTCCAATAAATGCCCACATGATACATCTAGTCTTGTCCAATAGCGAGGGTTTCATTGTAACTGTGAGATGTTCACGGCAATCTGGTCAAGTATTCCATCTTGAATATCAACCACTTGTTCGATCGCAAAATGCTGTAATGATTCTGGGAGTTGTTGCGATACTATGGTTCACTGAGGGCATCAGTCTTGTAGCCACTTCTCTACTAATCCCCATCTTAATCGTTCTATCTGATATACGTACTCCTAGTGCTGCTCTTGCACCTTTCTTTGATCCAGCTGTGGCACTCATCTTTGGAGGTTTCTTGATAGGCAGAGCTCTGACGAAATATGAACTGGATAAGCGACTGGCTCTTCTTATCCTTTCAAGAGGAGAGGGCACAGGTTCGCGATTGCTCCTTACAGTCATGGGCATAACTGCTTTCCTATCCATGTGGATAAGCAACACCGCTTCAGCTGCAATCATGATTCCAATAGCGCTCGCGGTTATCTCCCGAATTCGGAACATGGAGGTTCAAGAGAAATACGGGAAAGCGCTGGTCTTGGGAGTAGCATATTCTGCCACGCTCGGGGGCGTAGCAAGTCTAGTGGGATCTCCACCAAATCCACTTGCAGCTACATACATCACGTCTTTTCTGGGCGTTGAGTTCTCATTCATGAGCTGGCTGCCATTTGGTGTGCCTGTTGTTCTCATCATGCTGCCTATCATATGGCAATGGATACTCTTCAGATTCAAAGTACCTAGGGCGATTGACGAGATTCGTGATTTGAAGGATGTTTCACTCAAGGAGTATCTCAAACTCGGCTCTCTATCACTACAGCAAAAGCTAGTTGTTGTAGTATTTGCGAGTGTTGTCACTCTATGGCTCACAGAGAAGATTCCTGACTTTTTAGCATCTTTCATTGGATGGAGCGGGCATGGAATCCATAGTTCAATAGTTGCTCTAATAGGTGGTCTATCATTGCTTATTCTTCGCCTTTTGGATGAGAAGGATGTTTCATCTGAGATCAATTGGGGCTCATTGATGATATTGGGAAGCGGCATTGCGCTGGGAGGCGCTATGATAGATACTGGCTTATCGACATTTCTTGCTGGTCAGATGAGCGGCCTTCTGGTCTTGCCACCGACACTGGTTATAGTTTCTATAGGTGTCATAGCAGTGCTTGTGACAATGGTTGCATCAAACACTGGCGCGGCAGTGATTCTCATTCCAATAGCTATACCCTTAGCCACGGGTTTGGAGATTGACCCAATCCTGATTACAATGATCATAGCAATCGCCGTGTCAATGGACTTTGCCCTTCCGACAGGAACGCCTCCGTCCACGATTGCTTACAGTACTGGAAAGGTGGAGATGAGAGAGATGATTACCGCAGGTCTGGTGGTAGACTTGATAGCTGTTTTAATCATCACAATCCTTGTTGTATGGCTTTGGGGTATATTCGGCCTTGTTGTCCTCTGATTGGTGGTACAATTAGCAAATTCACGGCAGGTTTAAATCGAGAGAACAGCCCAGCTTCAATTCGTGACCAACGATGAATTGGTTGGCAAAGATAATCTCTGGAACTGCAGATGAGTACTCTCACGCAAAGCTTGTCAAATATGGAATTGGGACTCATCCTGGCCCTCGTGCAAAGATTGCATTGAGCAAGGGTAGGATAACATTCAAGGCCGACCTTGATTATGAGAAAATATTCACACGGGCGTATATCAGAGGTGCACCAGAAGGTAGTCATAAAATCAAAGGTATTGTGAGAAGCTACAATGATCGTATTGCAGAATTTGACCAGATAATGATGCCTTTGTCCTGGAAACGCTCTAAGGGAAAACTGGCTAGCATATATAATGCCAAGCTAGATGAGGTGGCGCCTCTCGAGCACATTCGTGATTTGATTGAAGTTGATGGACCTACAACTTTCTTCCTCGTATCATTGAATCCGCGTGATGGTACAAAGCCATGGAAGGTTACCACAAAGACCTCATTTCCAAAGGGAGGGGCTCCAGGTAAAGATGACGATGAAGAGGAAGGCAAGAAGGAGAAAGATCCTGTCTTCACTAAGGGTGCTCTAGCAAATACTCCAGAAGTCCTAGATTATGTAATTGGGGAAGTCTTACCCGATTTCAAAGATCAGGTAGGTCCCAATAGCAAGAAGATTTCGGTTGCCAATACAATTGTCATTGATGATATCATACCCCCTGATGATCCAAGTCTTTCCTTCGCTGAGAAGCGGAAGCTCGCAAAGAAACGTGGCAGAATCATACGAAAGGTCACTATCGATGATGAGGAACATGTAAGCGAGGTTGACTTCATTGTTTGAGCGATTGACCGTGACCTTTTTATTGCTACACCCATCGGCGGAGGCGAAAACGTACAGAGAGAGGTCCAACTAATGTTGCAAGCTGCGTTATCAAACCTACTCATTGCGTCCTTGATACTCATTTTCTTAGGAATCTTTGCTTTCGGTTGGCTTGTCGTACATATAGAACACAGTCGACATCGTTCAACAGTGAAAATTGCACTTGCACTAATTCTAGGCGCAGTTATGATAGGGTTCGGACTCCATTTCTTTCTTATAGCCTCGGGGATTTAGTCTATCGAATAGCCGTTCCGATGAATATGATTTCTCTCGCCATTTGGGAGTCTATTGGTCCGCACAACACATATTTGGCCTCTTCTTGAGTTCTCAATGTTAGACCATCCGCCTAACAATGCAAATCGCCTGATAGAGGAGTTCTGAATTGCTACAAGACCCCGATCTCGAGAAGCTTGCAGTAGAATCCCGCCAGAGATTGGTTCAGGAGTTTGCAGAAACTCATGCGGATCTTCGTGAGCGATCACGCAGGATTCCCACAAGTGAGGCCCACCAACTTGCGGATAATTTGTCCTGCCCTTTTCAGATAGCAACTCTTGCCTATCTCATCGACATGGATGGCATTTTGAGTGCAAGAGAAGTTGTGAATCTATTCTCAGCCGAACTTGAGCGTCTCGCAGCTGTTGGTGAGGAAGTTCCCAACCTTCCTGGAAATGTCATGGAGTTTGCCCTTGCAGAAGGACGATGGATTGAGTATATCTATGGCAAGTTCATCAGGGAAATGGAGGTTAAGGTTCGTGAGTTGGCAAATGCAGAGGGATTCTTGGAAGAGGAGTCACCTGCAGTGGAGAAAGCAGTTGCGCTCATATTGTCACGTAGCAAGGTAGCTGAAACATTCGTCGCTCCTCTTGTGGAAGCATGGTTGAGCGAACATAAGAAGTCCACCAGCGAAGATATGTTGATGCTGGTTGGTCCTGCCCTTACAAAATGGAAAGAGAGCACGCTTAAGGGAAAGCTTTCACATCTACAGAGGCGTAGTCAGGCATTCTTCAGGAAGCTTAGCATGATTCTCTCTTCAGACACTTCGGAGTCTGCCACAGTCGATCTATGGACAAAAAGGCTGAATGAATTGGTTGAGGCATTGGGAAAACCATTCGATCAGATGTCCATCAAAGCAGCTGCCCATCTCTTGGTACACATCGCGCCGAGAAAAATCGGTAGAGGCGACAAGTCTCCCTATGTCGCTGTGAGTGCAGCGTCGACCAGAGGCAACAAAGCTGAACCAGACCTTACCTCTCCGTTTGACTTCTTGGAACGAGATGTACTTCTAGCCAAGAGAAGACCCTCAGAAGACCGGAATCAATACCTGAGGGATCGGATTGGACGCGTCCTTCGATTTCTGCTGCATCAGGGAAACACGGTATCTGAAGGAGTTGAGCACGCGCTAAAGGAACTTGAGGATAGATTACACCTGAAAGCCGTTCCCATGGACGAAATCGTAGAAAAATGCCAAGCAGAGCTCACTAGTGTTTCGGTAGACATGCAGGAGGAAGTTGCTGTCAAGCAGATCCTCAACTACATCACGATTTATGCATATGGGGAGATGCCACCATCATGACCAATGAGGCACTATTCTGGCTTCTGGATGTCGAGGCCTACGACTTCGACATCGGGGTTCTAAAAGACACCGATTTGAAAGGGAGGGCTCTCATGGTTTCCCGTCAGCTATGGTCTGTCATTCGTGAGGACAAGGTTCTGTCTGTGTTGATAGGACCTGGAATTTTCAAAGGGACTGCAGTCAGTGGTAACATTCGTGTTGATGTCGTAGAGAAACTTGGTGCACTTATTTTTGACCCAACTCAGTTGAGATATGACGAACCCATACCAACAGTTGATATCATCAATCCAGAAGTCATCGACCCTCTTGGTGCCAAGAAACAAGAGGAGATAGTCACCATCATACGGAAGCTTGTTATTGAGAAGGGAAATGTCATGGCCGCAGATCCTCTTGCCAAAGTCGAGCAGAGAGGGAGTGTTCCGCAGACAGCACATTATGATGAAATGATACGCAAAATCGATGTTTCACATGTTTCTGGCGTACAGCGGGCGAAGTTCATCCTTGCTGGCACTAACAGCCCAATGTATAGGCCCTTTGCAGATTTTTTCCAGAAGCGAGGCTATATCCAGGCTGATCGTCTAAAGGTAATGGCAACACCATTTCTCAAGTTCAGCAGCTTTGTTGACATTGAAGTCATGTCTGATTGGATGATTGTTGAGAAGGCGGGAATCGATAGCAAAACAGGGATCGAAGCGATTAGAGATGAGTACGATGCAACATTTCTGCAGGTGATGGAGAATGAGCAAGCATTCATCTTCGAAGCGTGATTACACCGAAAGAGTCATTCATGCATCGTCTGCCCATAGATTCGAGGACTTCTAGTTGGAAGTAGCAGATGCGGACATTCAGAAGCAGCTTGCTAAGCCCTACACCATTCTGTTCCGTGCTGGGAAGCAAGATATGACTACTCGAGTTGAGTTGTTCTCAGATGTTCTATTGGATCGACAAAGAGCTAAGCTTGGAGGATTGATTGAGTATGGCTACAAACAATCAGGCCTTTTGGAAATCAAGCGGTTCTGGTTTGTCAAATACAACAAGCCTGTCTACTACCAGCCAAAGGAAGCGCATGAGATTATCAGGAAAGCAAAGAGCATAATCGTTCCACGATCTCAAAGACCCGTCTTCGTGAAGGATCTCACAGACTTGGTAAAACGGCTTAATGCGCCCAAGCTTCGTATCATTCCTGTTTGTGAGAGCTGTGTGCGGGACAATAGGCTCACGATTCTAACTCGTCGCAACGCAGTGAAGGTTTCTGAAACCGAGGTGTCTTGCACAACATGTGCCAGAACGGATCTGCGGATTGACCTCAAGAGCATGGGGGTCAATTTGTCGAAGATTATGATTCAGCATCTTGAGCGACAGCTCTCAACTGTCAAGTCGGTACCTAGATTGCTCGAGGTGCTCTCTCCAAACTTCGATCCCGCAAGAGAGACTGACCTGACTCTCTTTGATAAAATCTCTGGTGAGGAAATTGGAAAAGGGCGCAAGATTGCCTCCCTCCCTATTCCTCCAGAGATAGCCGAAGTCATTATGTCTGAGGGCCTAGAGCGGCTACTACCAGTTCAGGAACTTGTTATCGATGCTGGCCTTCTGAAAGGGGCAAATCTCTTGATTGTATCTTCCACCTCCTCTGGAAAGACACTACTTGCCGAGATAGCTGGGATTCCAAAGGCTATGAACAAGAAGAAGATGATTTACCTATCCCCTTTGGTTGCACTGACCAATGAGAAGTACGAGCTATTCAGGAAACGCTACAAGAAGCTTGGAGTGCGGGTTGGTATCAGAGTAGGCATGTCCCATCTTGATGTCGGAAAAGAAGAGCGTGTGATTGTTGATACCGATGTCAAGAAATCTGATGTCATATGTGCCACGTATGAAGCTCTCGACCTGCTTTTCAGATCAGGGGAAACCGAGAAGCTCGGTCAAATCGGGACAGTCGTAATAGACGAAATCCAGATGCTTGCAGACCCTGAACGAGGTCCAGAGCTTGACGGGCTTATTTCTAGACTCAGATTTCATGCTCCAAAGGCTCAGATACTTGCATTATCTGCTACTGTGGGCGAACCGAACCAACTCGGCAAAGAGCTTGGTCTTCGCCTCGTGAATTATACCGGTCGCCCTGTTCCTCTTGAACGGCATGTTGTCTTCTCGAGAAGTGATGATGATAAACGTAGGATTATCCAGCGCCTGGTGAAAGAAGAGTTCAGGCATAAGAGCAGTATGGGCAATAAAGGTCAGTCTATCATATTCACCTATTCCAGAAGAAGAGCCCACTCCCTGAGTGACTGGCTGCACGAGCACGGTGTATCAAGCACCATTTATCATGGTGGACTGTCGTATTCACACAGACGAAGGATTGAGAGAGCTTATGCCAAGCAAAGGTATGCATGCGTTGTGACCACTGCCGCGCTTGGTGCTGGAGTTGACTTGCCAGCCTCACAAGTGATCTTTGAATCATTGGCGATGGGTGCAGAATGGCTATCGATAGCTGAGTTCGAGCAGATGCTCGGTCGTGCGGGCCGTCTGGGCAAACATGACCGTGGCCGTGTATACCTCATTGTTCAGCCAGAAAAGAAGTACCACGCAGGCCTTGATGGCTATGAGGATGAAATCGCGGCAAGATTGCTTAATGGAGATATTGAGGCTGTTGAACCATTTGCCGATACTGAAATGTGCGCGGAACAAATCCTTGCTACCATCTGTTCAACCGGGCTTGCTGATCTGAAGGAGATTGCACGTTCCTATTTGAAGATGCTCTCGTCATCAGTTCCCCCCTCTGATGCACTGAAACACCTAGTCAAGACTCACATGGTTCGAATTGGGCAGGGTAGAGCACATCCCACCAAACTAGGAAGGGCCACTTCGCTTTCATTCTTGACACCGACCCAAGGGTATGAAATTCAGAAAATGGCTGGTCGCTATGACGTGCTGGATATGGCCATCTCGTTAGAGCCTTTCCAGAATGTGTACCTCACAAACAAGCTCCAAGCTGAAGTTAACGCAGCGTTTAGGACCTTCATGCCGACTAGGTTATTCTCGGGCATTTTCTCTGATGTCACGAGTCTAAGTGGAAGTCATGGTGCGGCTGGAAGGCTGCCAAAATGGGTGTTTGATGTATTTTCACGATGGATAAGCCAATTCTTCAATTGCAAATGCAAAGAGTATCCTGAATGTGATCATGGCAAGATTGCATTTGGTCGATGGATAGTGAATGAGAGGAAGGAAGGATTGAATCCGTCCGGGATTGCTCGACTGTTAAGAAAGGATTTCGAGCTGTGGGTTTACCCTGGTGATATCTTCTCCTGGCTTGACTCATTGATTCACAGTCTTAAGGCAGTCCGTAGAATTGCTGAGGTCGCAGGAGAGACTGATATCACTGTGGAAGTCGACGGCCAAATTGCAGAAATTGAGCGCCCTCTGGAATCCACCAAGAATCAGCAGGGACTGTAGTTCTATTTCTTGGGCTTATCTATCTCAAACCGCACTCTGATATTATCAATTGACTCTGGATCCATTGTGTCGAGGTTCAAGTCAAGCCAGTAGTGCAGGTCTCTTCTGATGGCTTCCTTCTGAGCCAATTCGGGTGGAAGTTCAAGGGGCCTTTCGGTTGCCATTTTGAAATGTGAACACCCGCAGGTGCAAGCGCCATCAAGGACGATGTCAATGTCATCGGTAGTCTTGCCGCAATTCCTACATTGGAAAATCATTGTAGTCTCCTAGAGTTCGTGGCGTCAACTCTCTATGAGGCTTAGTACTCTATGCGTATTACATACATACTGGGAAAGGGACTACACTTATCTATCAAAGATTCCCGCCAGATTTTAGGGGTGTGACGAATCAGATGGCAAAATCCTGTGCTGTATGCCGTGCCAAGTCGAAGATTCGATGTGACCGATGCAGGAACGAATTTTGTCACGACCATGCAATCAAGTGTCAGTCATGCGGGACAATCACATGTATCCGAGACCTCAACCACAAGAGTGAATGCCCAACTTGTGGAAGGAGTCTTGAGATCTGCCCTGAATGTCTAATCAATGGAAAGGTTGTTCGCACAATAGCCGGGTCAGTTTGCCCAGAATGCGGCTGGACTGACTAGAGGAATCCGACTATCCAGATCAGAAGCAGGATGACCCCAATTGCTCCCGCTAGAAACCATCCTCTTCTTCCAAATCCCCACACAATGGGAATCGGTCCAATGAGTATCACGCCCTTACTTTCACGACGAGCTTCTTCAGGAGGCGATTCCCTTTGCATTGCAAAACAACCGGCTAAGATTAGGATGATGCCTAGTCCTAAGATTACGAAGCCAAGCAGTTGCAGTGTGTGGAATACTTGAATCACAATAATCCCCGGCCCAATATCATGCAATAGTTACTCTTGAGCGGCTCTTGTCCTTGTATCAAGTCTTTCAGTGGGTAGCTTGAATTCCATGCGCTCATACCCTCCCACTTGCTCTCCTTCGAATGCCCAGAGCGTGACAACATCCTCATAGATCTCATATTGGAGCATCGTGTCTATCTCGGTAATTTCCGTACCGACTGGGAATCTCCATAGAATCTCAAAGTCATAAGGAGCCTCCTCTTCTTCAAGCCATGTTTCTATCCGATTAACGGCCGGCTTGAATTGAGTAGCGAAATCAATCAAGTACACAACTGACACGACTTCCGAGCTCCCCTTCAAGAAGATATCAGCATAGCTGACTTGAGACCTCACTTTCTGCTTGTTAATCTCTACTCTCTCCATATCCAAAAACCGTTGCATATTGTCAACTAGCTTAACAATTTCAGCTCTGAGAGAGTCTTCATCACGTATGACTCGTCTATAATATGCCTCAGGATCAAGGTACTCATAGCAAAGGCGTTCATGGATTTCTCCTGAATGTGAAACAGAAAACAGGGAGTCTGCATGAATTGGCTCAACCATATCTGACATGAATTTCTCCATTTTCCTACACCTATTCCAGCGGGACTGCGTTGAGACCATTATCAACTAGGTGTCCCGAGAAATGTGACGCATTTCCTGTGAAACAATAGATTACTCTTGGATCGACCTTCTTTGCAAAGCTCATCAAGCCTTTGAAATCGGAGTGAGCACTTAGAGGGAACCCAGTTTTGCTGGAATCACCCAGAGTCCAGCCTGAAAGCGAATAATGCTCCATTCTATTCATGATGTCATTGGCAGCATTGTTGCCCAAGAGAGTGCGGATGTTGCTTCGTGTGTGATGAAAGGAGGAACTAACGATTGCACAGCCATCTGAAAGCAAGTTCTTTGCATCCCTGTGTTTCAATGATGTATGACGCAAATCGCTTCCATACTGGTTATAGACTTTGCAGACCTCATCTATTCTATGGTTCCCTGTCACAACGTTGAATCCTCCCCATCGAAGTAGTGCGATAGCCTCCTGGGCTTTCCCCAGTGAATAAGCTAGGAATACAGGTATTCGCCCATTTTCTATTGATTCGCCTGTCGTGGCCAAGATATCATCATAGATGCTATTGCGGGACGGAAACACCCACTCTGGTGTTCCGTATGTCGCCTCAGTAATCAATACATCTGCTGACACTGGTTTCGCTGCCGTATGGACCATGCTGTCCACAACATTGTAGTCTCCTGTGAATAGAACGGATAGACCTTCGTCGAACTCCATAAGATACATTGAGGAGCCTAGGACATGTCCGGCATTGAGAGCAGTCACTATAACTCCAAGCTGACCAATCCTCTGATTATATTCCAGTAATTCCACACGTCCTTCGACCGTAACTCCCCGAGCTCTTAGTGTGTCAATCGTTGCTTTTGTTGCCACGACTCTATGGGCTTTTTCAATACCTTTGAGATGGTCAGTATGACCATGAGTCAGTAGAGTGGTTTCTCCCTTAATCCCAGTATCCAGTGCGAGTCTGACATGACCATAGTCTAGGACAAAACCATCTGCTAGCTTCTTGAGCTTTAGTGTGGACATGGGAGACCCTGCCACGCACATCAGCTAAAGTCAGAAAAGGGTTTCCCACCGAATGTGGATACTAGCTATAGCTGTTTTCTCAGAAGCAATGTCTCACTTGCTGATGCATTTCCATTGCACAGATCCGATAATTCGCCCACCAGTTCTCTCTGCCCGGCTCCTAGAATTGGGAATGTGATCTTGAGTGCTTCAGTTCTCAGGATTCTTCCAAGAATGGCTTGTGCCAATGTGTTAATGTCAATGAGTCTGAAATCTGCAATTATTGGCCACAGCAATACTGTATCATTAATCATGTCAAGCCCAACGGCAGCAGTGATTCCCTTTTCATCCTCTAGAGTATACAGAAGGTCTTCTGCGGATGCCATCTCCCACCCAAGGATCACAAGAGAGCTATCCACTCCTGACGTCTTATTTTGCCTCCAGAATAAATCTCTCACTGCTTCATGGTTATTCGTTTTTTTCCATGTTATCATGCTTGATTCCTTTGATTGGTTCCTATTCACCTCGATGTCATAACGAAATATCCTCTCCTCCAGAGTAAATCCCAGACTCTCAAGCATCGGCTGCATCCTCTTCTTCAACGCAAAACCTGCTGGAAACGGTAAGTTTGATTTCTTTTCAGAGATGTCAATAACGGCATCGACATGATGAATCGTTACACTTCTGAAGAACGGAAGTGAGGACTTCAGAAGCTGAAGCTGGGCAGATTCTTGCAGGATCGATTTGTGATTAACCGCGACCAGAGCTACGGCAAGTCTAGTTCTATCTCTGAATATCGCAGTCCCGCCCACTATCTCATCTTCAATGCTAGAGAGAAAGAACGTGCTGCCCTCAAGATTTGAGAATCTCTTAGCAAATTCATTATCTAATGGTGATACGTCTCCTGTCAATTCTAGCCAGGTGTCGAACTCTGTCCTCGACATCCGTCTAGTGTATAGATTACTTGAGCTCATGGCATGGCACTTGTCATCTTCTTGGGAGGATCACTTCTTGAAATGAGGAATGATCTCCTCACCTATCTGCTTGATTCCAGCCTTCTTCTTTGGACCAATGGGCGAGCCAACCACAAACTGAGTCACACCCACCTTTGATAGATCCTCAATTCGTTTGATACACTGCTTCTTATCTCCAACAACAGCAAAGGCATCAATCATTTCGTCGGTGATAGCCCCAGGGAGGTCCTTGAAGTTCCCTTCCGCTAGGAGTCCCCTCACCTTGTTGCATGCATCTAAATCCAAGTCATGTCGTTCAAGTACAACGTCTGGCGAGCCAGCTACGATAAAGGCGACAACAATCTTTGCATCACCCTCCAAAGCAGCCTCTCTTGTTTCTCCAATACTGAATGATGCATAAGCAGTCACATCAATTTCTTTGAGGTCTCGACCAGCATCCTTGGCACCTTCCTTAATCTTCTCCATGGCAATCTCGAAATCTTTGGGGTGACTGGCGTTGATGAGGATTCCATCCGCAACTGAAGCTGTCTTCTTCAACATCATTGGGCCCTGTGCTCCAGCATAGATTGGAATCTTGGGTCCTCGTTTCACGGGTTTTCCGTCTTTCATCTTTGGATTGCCATCAGCATCAAGGACTGGTTCCTTCTTGACAATCGCCAGCTTCGCGCTCTTGACTTTGAAAGCTTTACCATCAGCCTTGTATTTGCTACCTTGCGTGAGCTTCCGCATGTACTCGATTGACTCGACAACAGCCGATACGGGTTTGTCCCACTTAATCCCCAGACCACTCAAAGTGACTTTGTCTCCGGCACCTATGCCTATCACAGCGCGACCATTGCTAAGTTCATTGATCGTAACAGCTGCAGAGGCTGTCAATGCAGGACTAATGTGAAATGGGTTAGTGACACCCGGGCCTAACATGATTTTCTTTGTATTTAGAGCAATGGCTGTCAGTGTTGCCCAGACGTTTCGGTTGTTATAGTGATCCGTAATCCATACATTGTCAAAACCTGCTTCTTCTGCAAGCTTTGTCCATGTGACCAACTTCTCAATGGGTTTGTCAGGTACGAATTCAATTCCGATTCGCATGTAATATGTCTCCTACAAATCAGGGCTTGGAAGCTTCCCCATAGAATAACCTATCGATTTTCCTTAAAGGACGGAAGAAGGAGGAAAGATGCATGAGCAATTTGACAAAGGAATTATGATACCGAGAATTTCCTCACTTTCATGTTAGGCAAATTGATTGACATAATATTCGCGGCAATTGGTATGGCAATGGGTTTGGCAGCGCTAGTTCTTAACTTGCTAGATCCAGCAAATGCGAGCACATCCATCACCCTTCTTGGCATAGCAGCTTTCTGCTTTGGAGTTCTGTTGCTAGACATGGTCCAAGAAGACACTTCTGAATAGCTGCAGTTGTTGAAGTAGGCAGATTCTTCAATTGGATTCAGAGCATTCTGCCTACTTGGCCTTCTTTGATGTCTTCATACTTTGCTTTCCTAGTGGAGTCTATCGAAGGGTTTATTCAGGCGCCTGCAAATTTAAGCAAAGGGAGTGGCTGAAGAGATGCAGTCGTTAGTCCTCACGCGAGATGGCCTTCAATTAGCTGATACTCCCAGACCCCCTTTAATGCCAGGAAATGTTCGAATTGAAGTACGCAGTGTCGGTATATGTTCGACTGACATCGCCATTTGGAAAGGCAACTATGAAGTTAATCTACCCCTTGTATTGGGGCATGAAATAGCCGGGGTCATACATGAAAGCTCAGTACCTGACCTAAGACAAGGCACGGCGGTGACTACTGAGGTCGATGTTCCATGCGGGATGTGCTGGTATTGCAGACATGGCAAGCCCGCGCATTGCAAGGAAAAGGAATTGCTTGGAATTACAACCGATGGCGGGCTTGCTGAGTTTCTCAGCGTACCAGCTGAACTAGTACATCCACTTCCCGAAGGCATTGATGTTTCATCGGGGATATTTGTGGAGCCACTGGCATCAGCCATAGAGACCTACGAAAGAGCTCCCGCTGAACATAATGAGCCAGTTGTAATCATAGGATGTGGAAAGACTGGCATTCTCGCGGCTCAGGTCTATGATGCATTTGGAGCCAATGTTGTTGTAGTTGATCAAAACCGCTGGCGACTAGGCCTTGTTAGGCAACTAGGCATTCAGAATACAGTCAACACAAGCAATCCTGACTGGAAGCAGCGCGTCCTAGACTTGACAACAGATGTGGGACCTAGAATAGCAATCGAATCGACAAGCAATCCCGCAGGCATGAGAATGGCCTTAGACCTTATTCGAGATGGCGGCATTATTGGACTGAAGAGCATTCATGGTGAGAAAATCAGCTTCAATCCCTCCGAAATTGTGCAACGCGAGATTACAATGTTTGGAAACTTTTCAGGTCCATTCAAAAAGGCGGTGGATATGCTGAACAAGGGTCGTATTGAGGTCAAGCGACTAGTTACTAAAGAGTTCAAGCTCGAGGATGGTTCAAAAGCTTTTGAGTTTGCATCTGAGCCAAACACAACGAAAGTCGTGATCAACATATGAGGAGTTCGTGAATGGAACAATTCGATGTCGATTTGCACATCCACTCGTTGCATTCAATCGGTGTCAGCAAATCTATGACGATTCCCAAGCTTGCAGAAGGCGCAAAACAAAAGGGTCTCGATGTGATTGGCACTGGCGATGTGACCCAGCCACAATGGCTTCATCATCTACATGCAAGCCTCAAAGAAACTGATGATGGGCTGTTTCACAATTCAATAAGCTTCATACTCACTGTTGAAATTGAGGATGCAGAGTCAATACATCATCTTGTGCTTCTTCGTGATTTTGAAGCCGTTGATAATCTCCGCAGGCTTCTCAAACACTCATCTCCTAACTTGGATCATGAATGGGGTGGTCGTCCTAGAGTCAATCTGAAAGGAGATGAGATAGCTGGTGCCATCCGGGACTGCGAGGGGTTAATCGGCCCTGCTCACGCATTCACACCGTATAGATCCATCTTCAGAGAAGGTCGATATGACAGTCTAAGGGACTGCTACAAGGAGGAAGCCCCATATGTCCGATTCATTGAGCTCGGTTTATCAGCAGACACAGAGGTTGCTGATTGCATACCAGAACTTAGAGGCCTCACTTACATCACATCTAGCGACGCTCATTCTCCTTCTCCTGACAAGCTAGGCAGGGAGTTTGTCAGACTATCAATGAACTCTCCAACATTTGATGAGATTCACCAAGCCATTCTCAGATCCAATAAGAGGAAGCCAACTCTCAATGTCGGGTTCAATCCACGACTTGGAAAATACTATCTCTCATTCTGTTCGAAGTGTAGACGCACATTGATATTGAGAGAAGGATCTAAACCACCCGAGTTTGATGACCTGAACATCTACATCTCATGCTCTGATGCAGAGGATCGCTCACGACTGTTGAGAGATATTCATCGGCGAAAGGTCAAGTGTCCATCAGATGGCCGTGCACTTCGACTTGGGGTCCGAGACCGTGCAATGATGATAGGCGAGGGAGTGAGTATTTCCCCATCACATCGCCCTCCATACCTGCATATTCCGCCTCTTCTGGACCTTATGGCATCTGCAATGGGTATCAAGTCTAAAGCTTCGAAGAAGCTGCGCGGTATGTATTCAGCTTTGAGAGAATCATTTGGACCAGAAACAACTATCCTAACTGAGACCCCTCTTGAAGAACTAGCTGAGGTCAATCCAGTGCTTTCAATGATGATTGGGTCATATCGAGATGGATCGATAGGCTATATCCCCGGCGGAGGTGGACGATATGGGACAATGGTTGCTCCCTGGGAGGATTCTTAATCATGACAGTTGTAAGAGGCGTTATCCGCGAGGTCGGTAGGAGCCAGACAACTCGCATTAGCGCAAGGAGATGGTACGGATCAACAACCATCGTGGTGCAGAATCAAGAAACAGGACAAACGTATGATGTTCGCCTCTCAGCTGGAATTATGGATAAGTGTCGGTTTCTGCCTCGCGTCGGAATGCCGGTCATAATTCACGGATATGTTGAAGAGGCGGAGTTTGGATTGTCAGACTTTGTTGTTTCTAGAGTGACTGACATCAAAAGAGAAGGCGCAGATGTCAAGCGCGTTCACAAGTTCGATTAGGACTACTTCTCTCTGATGATATACGCCGGCTGAAGAATCCACTCCGAGCGACACTTGGGACATTTTGAAGGACGTTTGGCCGATTTACGCTTGGCAAACCTATATCCACACTTACCGCAGCTAGCTGGGCGAATGAGCAGTTCTTTCCCTTTGTTTTTCACTGAAATGGCAATATGCTCAATGTCTTCATAGACAATTGCTCGATTCCTAATGTCCAGCACATTGCAAATGTCTTGAGCTGTAAGAGGCCTATCCGTTTGCTCAAGAAGTTCAATGATTCTCTCCCGTCTAGTAGGCATATCTAGCTCGTTGATAACGAGAGAACGTGATATAGTTTCGGTGTCCTCTCCAAGAGGTCTAAA
>JBHLQS010000031.1:0-21018 GCA_048883405.1 Candidatus Thorarchaeota archaeon | reverse complement strand
TCCAATTCGATGTCTCTCAGATTATTGAGGAGTGCAAGGACAATGTCACGAAAAATGTTCTCAACGAATTCATTCGTATGCACTTCTTCTCCTCCGACAACAAGTTTCAGCTTTGAAGCCATTGATCCGACCTCTAGGCTGGATGATTGTTGGACACCTTTTAGATATTCCTAAACATGAAAGAAAGCTTCTTGGGTGCAAAGTGTCTTCTGGTCTTCGCTGGCTCCGATAGACTTTTGTAGCTCACGCAAGTGTAGCCGAAGCCAACGGTTGACCATCGTTGAGTGAGGAATTGGATGATGCAGGACACTGGCTCGGTACAGACAATTATCACCCAGAGAACACCTGAAGGAGAAGCGATAGAACCAGTTGGCCGAATAAGCGGTTTTGGAGCATTATTGGGTGTGGCTGCAGCACTCGTTGGCATTTTCATGACTGCAGGTTACTCCCTTTTGCCAATTCCAACGATTCCAATTGAAGCATTCCAAAGGGACACATATCAGCTTGGATCCACTCTATTTGTCGGATTACTTGTCGGTAGTCTATTATTGCAGGCATTTGGCTCCGGTAAGCTTAGACTGAAGCTCGCGTCCAATTATCCGTACCTGCTCTATGTCTGTGCAGTTTTTGGGTTAGTGATTATTCTTGGTTTGCGTATAGGTGCTCTTGAAGCCGGGCCATACGAGTCTCGGCAGATTCAGTTCATGAACGAATTTGCTCCTCTATTTGCCATATTTGCAATCTTGTGGCAGCTCGTTTCGGTCATGTATACAGACACTAGCAAGACCTGGTTTGGATTTTCAGCTGGATTATTGAATGGCTTCTTTATTCCATTGCTTGCACTTGGTCAAGTAATGGGCGGAGGCATCGTCTATATCGCCTACGCTCTCCTTTTGGCCGGTCAATTAGCAGCTTTTCTATATTGGTGGTCGCCTTTAGGCAGCATACGTGAATTCGCCAGATCTCCCAGCAAAGCTAAGCTCGCTTTTGGGATAAGCGGCTTCTTAACCTTCCTCATAGGTTCCGCAGCAGTGTTCATGGGGCCTCTAGCCACTATAGAAACTGTGAATATTTGGAGACCCTGGAGTACTCTTATCAGCGGCCAACAGCATATCTATCAAACAAATCCTGCACTGGTTTTTGCTCTATGTGCAGCAATGATCTACTGGACAATGCTTGCTCCACGTCTAGGTGCAAAAGAGCTTAAAGTAGCACACATCGGAGAGGACATAGTAAGAGGCGCAGTCAAGTGGTTTATGATGATCCTTGCATCTCTTGGAGTGGTGGCTGCGGCTGGTGCCGGAATAATGGTACCAGGGGCAGAAGGCTTTGGACTCTGGCTATCCGTGGCGCCTGCAGCAGTCATGTTTCTTATGGGAGCCCTCTATGCTGCTACAACCGATGTTGTCACAGGAGTCCCACTTGCTATCACGTCGATTTTCCTAATGATTCATCCCTTTATCCTTGCAGATTTCATTGTCATCGGTTGGATTGCAATCATAATTACACAAGGTTTAATCATGATTGAAACAATTGTACGTGGATTCACAAGCTTCTCGCAGGGGGCACTCTCTGTCATCCTGAGCATAGTATCATCTGTGTTGTTTGTGTTGTTCATGACTGGAGCATTTGGAAGCGGCCCCGCCGCGATTTGGCCGACAAATCAATGGTTCAACATTCGGCTGTTTCCGGGAATCCCTGAGGCAATTCAATCTCCAATAATTGTGGTGCTTCCAGCTCTTGCACTTCTCATGCGCAATGTATCACTCGCAGGATACTCACATGGACGAGGCTATGCGGGTGGGCAAATGTTAATGGGTATCAGCGTACTCTTCGCACTTACGATTCCAATGATTGCCTTCAACGAGGGCATTGCTCATGTGGCAAGCACTGCTGCAGCAGTTTTACTTGCCCTTTACGGAGTCAGTTTCGTGCTAGTGCTCTCTCTTAATATGAATCTCGCAGCTGAAGTGCAAAACAAAGGACATGCATTTGAGGGCCAATACATCAGAGTATCGACTGCTATTGGCTTAGCATTAGGTGCAATTGTGGCGGTAGTAGTAATGGCAACATTTACAGCGGCGTCTATCTCTGCTCTTGAGCTTGCATTCTCCATTAGGCTCCTTGTAACATTAGTTGTAGGACTAGAGATTCTATGTATCATCTCATGGCTAGTTGCCGGTGTAAGGCTAGGCATGTTGAGTGAGGGATTCAGATTCACAAGAGTTGAACATTCACTTACGGATTAAAAATCAAAGAATGAATCTAATGGCTTTATGGTTCTGAAGCTTTAGCATCCCGCAACCATTTGTCAACTACATCGACCCCTACGTCAGGAAAGTCAGTGATTATCCCATTAACACCCCACTCCAGAATCCGGAGCATATCAGCGTCATCATCAACACCATAGACATTAACCTTCAGCCCCTCCTCATGAGCCTGGCTAACAAGGTCTTTTGTCACATCTGGCAGTGCTGGATGAATTGCGTTTGCGCCAGCGTTCAAGGTATGCTTTACCATTTCTTCCATTCCGAGTTGAAAGAGTGCTCCAGTCTGTGCGTCCTTATTTAGTTCCTTTACTAGCTTAATAGAAAGAAGAAAGAATGACGATATGATTGCGGAGTCCAACATTCCTCTTTCAATTATCAAATCCAAGACTTGCTCCTCGACGCCGATTGATTTCAGGTCAATATTGATTCCTATTTTGCCTTGAATCAAATCAAACACCTCGTCAAGAAGAGGCACTTCCTGACCCTCGCCTGCGTCTAATGATTTGATCCGTTCTAGAGTTAATTCTTCTATCCTTCCAACACCATTGGTAGTAGCTGACACATCTGGGTCATGCATGCACACTAGATGGCCATCTGCCGAAGCCCACACGTCCACCTCAATCATATCGACTCCAGCCTGCATTGCGAGTTCATACGACCGGACTGTATTCTCAGGTGCAGCAATTGGGGAACCGCGATGACCCATTACAAGAATATCCCTCAATATACATCAGATCCTATTGTTCATGTTCTTGTCCCACGGAAATCTAATCATCCTGACGTGCAAGTCCAGTACCGCCACACCTAGGACATGTTTCTTCTTCATCCTCTGAGCCAATCTTCCCTGTTCCTCTGCAGTAATAGCATTCGTCAATAGGCATTTCAATGGAGGCATCTATTTCCTTTGCCAGGGCCGTTCCGGTCCCAATCAGCACAACTCCGATGAATAAGCTAACAAGCGCAATGAAATAGAAATCAGAAAAGTAAAGGAGCAATACCAGTGAAATTGCAAATATCAAAATGCCAGCAACCACGAATAGCAGACCTCTCTTTTTTCGTTCCATTAGAAACACCTAAGCCTACCTTAAGGGCGTCTTAGAGCGGGCGGAATACCCTCTTTATACATTGTGGCTTAATTCAGTAGGCATGGACAAGAGATAATAACCCTGACAGAGTGTATTTCCAGCTAGCGTGATTTGGCATGTCAAGAGCAGATTTGTTTGCAAGATACACTCAGCTTTACCAAAAGACACGGGCCAGAGAGATAGTTCCAGAAGGCTCCTTTGTACGACAGCTGAGCGATATAACGCGCCTAGGACTTGATATAGGCATCT
The DNA here is from genome assembly GCA_048883405.1 of Candidatus Thorarchaeota archaeon. Classification (GTDB taxonomy): domain Archaea; phylum Asgardarchaeota; class Thorarchaeia; order Thorarchaeales; family Thorarchaeaceae; genus SMTZ1-83. The sequence continues at coordinate 17,414 of JBHLQS010000031.1, read as the reverse complement.
TCTTCAAATCCAAACGAAAAAAGCCAGTTCAGGTATTCCTAGGGAATCCCATTCCTTTCGAAGTTGCGAAAGAGGAGGGCTTCCTCGAAACTGAGGATGAAACCTTTCTTTGCCGAACGATTCTGTCAGACATTAGATCGCTTGAATACCTAAAGGTAGCATTTTCCTCAGGCTTCCTCCTTGATGCCTATCAAGAAAGAGTCGACTTCCTGAAGAAGTGTCAACGAATAGTTGATGTGATTGTTCGAAAGGCAAGAAATGTAGTCCATATGGGTGATTTCGCTCCCTTTCAATTTGACGACAGAGTGAGCACACTCAATGATTTTTTGAAGAAGACTCTGAAAATGGATGATGTATCTGTCGAGGCAGCATCAATCGCATTTCATGTTGCAGACCCCTTATACATCACACTTACTGGGAACGACATCATTGTTATGGGCGATGAGAGTGCAGTTCCTCATGGAGTGTTCTATTTCGTTGGAGGGATAGGGTATACGTTCGACAAGACACTTGGAGCCGTCAGCGAAGAGCGTCTCTTCAGAACAACCGAAGACCTTTCATCATTTGGGATTGACAAAGCATACACCGAGACAAAGATTTCGCAAGTGACAGAAGACTTCCAGAACAATCTTCATTCATTGGTTTTCTCAGACGTATGGAAGAAAAGCCCAGCCAAACCGTTAAGTGTGAACTTTGGTGGTGACATCCTCATCAGAGCAGAGCCCACAAGCGAGATATGGATGGGTGTCTTTGAAGTCTATCTGAAATCGCCAAAAACATAGCAAAGGCAGGTCTTATTCGCAGGATGAGGAGGCTAAGCCTAAAATCAGAACTCCGTAGCTAGCCGATTCACTTTGAGAGATATTCGGATGTGTCGCTTCAACTATGGAAGCGTGTTGGTTTCAAAAGAGAGAAGACTCAGTATATCAAGATGCTCAATGGCATCTTGGATGGATGATGAATTCCAAGAATTGGCAATTCTCTTTGAAAGAAGTCTCGGAGACCTTTTGTCTAAGCTATGGACAATGTTTAGGCCATAGTGTTGTCAATGTTCTCAAATCAATGACCTATCAGCACGACTCTCTCATATGGGAGAGCGCAATGACTTCTTGCATTTCAACACTTTTGGGGAGAGTAAATGGAGTTTGAGGTGAGAGATTTGCCGTATATTGTTACACATTCGTGGTACCCAACCCATAAGATACCTGAAGTAGCTAAGAGATATCTCAAGATGGTGGAGAAATTTCCACCAGATGAGACGCTGGCCGAACCAGTCGTACCTGCATCAATCAAAGCGACGGAACGAGGAATTGCTTCGATAGGTATATCACTGGTAAAAGAAGGAAAACTGGAAGAAGCATTGTCACGAACCATACAATCAATGGTAATGTATCACGATATCGAAGGATACGAATATTCAGTTGAAATACAGAATACAGTTTCAGAAGCTCTAGCTTTTGTCGGAACGAGTACATCAAAGTGAATTAATCTGAGGAGGAGCTACTTTTTCTCGTGGCTCTTCCATTTTTTCTGGATAAGGTTGACCAGTTATGGGTAGTTACACATCAACTCCAGTCCTTATTAGAGATGGTCGCAAAATAGCCAACAGACTCAGAATCTCAGAATCGCGCTCGACTAGCTACTCATTATGCTATTCTCAAGATATCACTTTGATTGTAATTCCTCAAATCATGAGTGGATCGAAGGAATCCATTGCGATAAAGACTGCTCGAAAGGCATAGATTCTGAATGTGTAAGTGACGCCTACTTGTCCAACTCCAGCGATAGCTGTTATGAGCTCATCTACTGCATCTGGTCCAAAAGCTGATACAAGCAGCGGCAATGATTCTAATGTCACCGATGGAACCCCATTCCCCTCTGCAATTATCAAATCATCCGCAATGCTTTCCAGGGAGTTGTAGACTTGATTGCTCCTTAACTGAACATCAGTTTCATTGCCAACAGCCCCAAGGCGCATGGACCATGACTGTCCATATTGTGAGATAGTCCTGGAGTAAGAATGAGTGAGATATTCTCCAACATCCCCATTCATTTCAAAGGAGAAGCGTGAGCGAGAGCAATCAATTTGTACCCTATCCCATTGAGATAGAGTAAGCATAGTCTGACCACAGACCTTCATCACCAAGCTATCACCATCTTGAACATCATCGAGGATGAAAGATTCAACGAGGACTCCAGTACTGAGGTCTAGAGAATCCGACTCGCTAGCCAGCAAAGCAGCACTGGTTTCAATCGCGTCAGCATCAATGGAATCGATTGATTGGCGTATTAAGCCGGAGAAACCGATTAGGTCAAGACTGCGAGTTCGCGCCATCAGGGTTTGCCACTCCAAAGCTGACAGAGTCATGTCAAAGTAAATGCAGAATGGCATCTGCGCCATATTGAGTGACTCTAGTTCTGAATCAACCTGCTGTAATGAGCTTAGGTGACTCTGATAGACTTCCTGAAGCACGGATGTTGTTCCCAAACTGGTAGGGTCCCCTTCGAAATATGACGACCTGGGTGCAGTCATGGTTATTGTAAATTGGACAGATGATTGATTAAGAGCAATCAGCCAGTTTCTCAGCCGATCCATGGATGCCACATTTCCCTCCAGTAAGTGAAGATCTAATGAAACTCCAGCAGAGCTTAGATTCTGAATGAGCGACGAACTAGGAGCCATATCGATATAGCCAAAGTCGAAATCAGCTAATGGGACTTCAAGAGCCAAATTCAATTCACCTGCAGGATCAATCAATGCGATGGGTGTTTGCCCTAGTACGAGTGTCGTCACAGGAAAACTCCAGCCGAGCAGATTGATGATGATCAATGTGACGCAAGTCCTCCTTCCGATTTGGCGAATACTTGTATTAGGTCGAAAACGACCCATCACGAAAATTATGCATAATGTAGCAGCATTCAAAATGAGGAAAATGATGAAGCCATGAACAAGAAGTGAAAGCACTCCAAAGAATCCTGATGCAATAAGCAAGATAATGAAGTTCACAGGCGCGAATCTTTCCTTGTAATACGCTCTTACCATCAATGGTAGAATAATCATGAGTGGGAGTATATAGAGTACAATCGGAAGGGAGTCTAGGAGCCCTATTCCCGCTAGAGTCATGCGAACAGTCACAGAAAGCATGGTATATAGAATCAAGGAGATATTAAGCACTAGAACTGCGGTCGCATAAAGATGAAGCCATCCATCCAACTTCGTATTCAATCTGACTTTAGCTCTTAGTGCCCGACGTCTGCCGATTAGCCCGCTCATTAGTCGTCCTCCTTGGATGCGATATCGGGCACATAAACCTTCACGCTGAAGCGCAAGGCAAAATAAGCTGCTGGATGTCGAGATATCCAGGTTTCTGATGTGTATGATGTGACAGTGATAGGAGCCGGCCCCGGTGGATCAACAGCCGCCAGATATCTGGCAAAGCAGGGATTTGATGTCTGTCTAATTGATAAGGATAGATTTCCAAGAGACAAGCCCTGCGGAGGTGGCTTTTCTATCCAACTTGTTGAGGAATTTCCCTATCTCAAGAAGAGAGAGAAAGAATTTCTCAAAGGAGTATGTCATGTTGGTGTGCTACATTCTCCCAACCGGAAGAGAGTGATGCGAACCCGTGTTGATATGGCAGTTGCCCTAAGAACTGATTTTGACAACGCATTGTATGAAACTGCGTTAGATGCTGGCACTTCATCGATTACAGGACATAGAGCAAAGTCGATTAGCATTTCAAATAACTTTGCCACAGTATCGCTTGACGATGGAAGAGATATCTCTACAAAGGTGATAGTAGGCGCAGACGGTGTTACCAGTATGGTTGCAAGATCATCCGGATTAAACACAAAGTGGTCGTCAGAGGATATAACAGCCTGCAGGGTTGCAGAGGTACCGGTCAATCCTAATACTGTAGAAGAGCTATACACTGCAGATAAAGAATACCACTTCTTCGCGAATTTGGGGGGATTGCCGGGATACGGTTGGGTATTCCCCAAATTTGAAACCATAAATGTTGGTCTGGGGATTGTTGCAGATCATTCCAAGGGGCTTCCCAGGCACTTCCGTTCTTTCACCAAATTCCTAATGAAAAAGGGATATCTGAATGAAGATGCCGACTTGAGAAATGCGAAAGGGGCGCTGCTTCCTACTGGGGGGACCATCCCAAGGTTTTATGCAAAGCGATGCCTGCTTGTTGGTGACTCTGCAGGTATGGTGAACCCAATCACGGGAGGAGGCATAGCTTATGCCATGAAAGCAGGAAAGCTGGCAGCGGTTGTTTTAGGAAAGTGCCTTGATGATGACATGCTTGATGAAGCCACCCTGAGCACCTACCAGATGCTGTGGATGCAGCTTTTTGGGAATGACATAAAATCCCAGCTTCTAGTGCAAAGGATTTTCACAGGCTCCTTTGCCAGCGTCCTATTCGAGATTGGATCTCGGGATATCGTCCTACAAGAAACTGTCTCTGAAATGATGTCTGAGGCATCGCAAGGAAAGAATGATGTCACTAAGCTTCTTGGACGCTTCCTCTTTGTTTGCTTAAGAGAGGCTCTGTCACGTTGACTAACAAAGACCTTGCCTAGTGGCTTTTATCGCATATTACCGCATCCCCGAGGACATCTGCGGCAACACCTCTCTCAGTCAATCTTGAGATTCTCAATAAGGGATTGAACTTCAGGACGACCCAGTAGCTTTCTTCTTGTCTCAGATAGATTATTGATGACGCATACGATGCCTACGACGGTTGCGCCATGTTTCTCTACTGCCTTCTTCACCGCGAGAACAGTAGTCCCATTTATCAACCAATCATCAACAATGGCAATTCTATCTCCCTGGTCAATAGAATCCGACACGAGTGAGAGTCGTCCATCCGTAAATCTGGTTGTTGGCAATAGCTCCAAAGGACGTTTGTAATCCTCGGGCAAATGTGCTATTGACCTCACAGGTACAACGCCACAGCCCAAAAAGTATGCAATTGCACTTCCCAATGCAAGCCCTCTCAGGTCGATGCCAATGACCTTGTTTGGTTTAACCTCTGTCAATGGTTTCGCGAGGGTGTCTACAGCCTTATTGAAGACTGTGGGATTCTCAAGCAGTCTGCTGATATCGATAACAGCCTGTCCTTTGTCGGGCCAGTCTTTGATGACTTCTATATAGTCACGAAAATCCACTTCTGTCATCCTGACACCTCAAGCCAATCAATTTCCAAGGTGGTCATAATTCTTTCTGTAGCAACGACATGTGATTCTATGGATTGCTTCATTGGTAGACCTTTAAATGAAACTCTTCTCCACACTGTCCATGGATTATCCTTCCGATGAGACAGTTACATCACTGACAGACCTCATCGTCCAACAGATCAGAGAGATGGCAGAGAAGTCCAGCGAAGAAGAGAAACGGAACATGAGAAGGAATCTGGGTCTGGAATGTAAGTGTGACAAGAAAGGGGCATGATTACATTACAAAGTCGGAGAAACAGTTAAGAAACAAATCTGGCAGTCGATTCTCATCTGGCTATTTGGAGTGTCAGGAGAGCTGATAGTACCAGGGACTACCATTGGCGTGTCGCTTATTCCAGGGTATGTAGAGATAAGAGACAAAGGGGCTGTCAAAAAGAAAATACCAACAAAGCACAGATCATTTGAGAGTGTCCTTGAAGAGGTTGAGATGTTCTTTCGAGTCCGAAGGAAAATCCTGGCTCCTGGTATCCTGCGCGATGTTCTTGTTCGGATTGGACTCCCAACTGCGAAGAAGATTGTTTCTGCGCAGGATTTGACAACGCCACCCGCAGCGATAAAGACGAAAACGCCCGCGCCAGGACCAAAACACGACCATATCAAGTCTGCTGAAGATGAAGCACCAAGGCCGCCGAGCAGGCCAACTCTGGCGGATGAAGCAGCTACCTTTGTTGAGAATCCTGAGCTTGATGCGCCAGGTGTTACTGTACTTGATGGAGAAGATTTCACAGACATCGCTGATGCACTCAATGCCGTAGAGTCACTGAGTGACTCCTTTATGGCTGCAAGACCGAAACTGCAAGCAGAAGATGCTGCGGAAGAGGAGAAAGAAGAGAAGAAGGAACCCGCAAAGTCAGGTGTCAGAATCAATGTTTCAGGCTTGGAAGAAATTATTGCTGCTCCCACCACGGTTGCATCAGCACCAACAACACCTGAACACAAAGAAACAGCATTGCCTGAAGAGGCGGCGGTGGTTGAAGAAGCTGAAGAGCCGGAGGTAGAGATGGTTCCTCCAGAGGCAGAGATCTCAAAACCGGAGATAGTCGAAGAAGTTGAAGCTCCAGAAGCGGAGTCTCCAAGCCCTGCAGAAGATTATGAGAAAGAAATAGATTCAGAAATGGTGACGATGCCTGGACCTCCTACAGAAGATGATGTAGAGGAAGAGGTGTCTATTGAAATGGAAGCACCTTCAGAGCCGGAACCCTTGCCTGAAGAGCTCGATGCAAGAACTACTCCGGCACACGTTGTCAAGCCATTGATTCAATCGAAGATTCTCATTCTGGGTGAAGCTGGAGTCGGCAAGCGCAGTCTGATGCGCAAAGCCGAGCTTGACCCAGTGGAGGAAAATGCACCTGTTGGGGAGCCATTTATTCATACTAAAGTTCTTGAAACAGAGAACCATAGAGCAAAAGTCCAGGTCTGGTCATTCGATGAAGCAGTAAAATCCATGATATCCAGAAAGGAATTCTATGATGAGGCTGAAGCGTTAATTGTTGTCTATGCTGCCTCAGACAGGTGGAGCTTCGAGTCTATAGACTTCTGGCTCAAAGAAGCGACTATCACAACAGATGAGGTTCCACCAATAGTTATTGTCGCAAATAAAATGGATCTTGTCAAGGATTTTGAAGAAGATGCGGGAGAACAGCCTGTGACTTCCGAAGAGGGCTTTGCTTTTGCTGAGGAACTAGCAAAGAGATATGGAAACGAAGAGAGACTACATCCGGTGGCATTCATTGGAACATCGTGTTTGACCGGTGAGGGAGTCATTGATGTCTTCGTGACAGCAGCTGAGCTGGCTGCTCGCAACAGATATGAAGAGTAGTCGATGACCATCCGGAATATTCGATAAGAAGACTTACGAAGGATTGAAAATAGCCTTATACACCACTCCCAGTATGAACTGAAGATTCAGCTGATACTCCAATCGATCCTTGGTGAGTGTGGTCAACACGAAAGAGAATTGCGAAAGCTGCGGAAAGACTGTCGAATCCATTGGCATTGCTCGAAATCTGGAAGAGCAGTTCATAAACGATGCTCGAGAAGGCATGTGGATCTGTGTTGATTGCTTCAGGAAGCGGTTCAAGGTAAACACAAAAAAGCGGAGTGGATATGGTGGCACTATCTACGAGCTAGAGGAAAGAGGTGCACCTAGGTTTGGCCTAGGAAGCTCAAGGTTCAGCTGTCTCAAATGTGAGTGGGTTGCTTGGACTGAAGAAGGATTCGGAAGCCATATGCAAAAGAAACATCACCAGTAGCTGGAAATCATTCATTCTTGACCGAGAAGGTATCTTTCTCTCTTATAATCACATGCCCAGAGAGGCGAAGACCATCAAGTTTTCTTGCTGCATTTTCTAGCATACCCATTCGATATATTGCAGTTCGAGGACCTACTCCCTGAAGCCAGTCTAGGCCGGTCAAATCTAGCTTGTCATGATGAGCGAAGTACAGCCTGAGGTCTGATGAAATCGCATTCGTGCGGTCAAACATAGCCGCCGTCAGCCCAATGCTGGGAGCCGCAAAGCTGGCCATGACCCAAACGACAATGAATGGGTCGTTCGCGAAATAATCAAAGAAGAAGATAAAGCCACTAAGAATGGGATCAACCAAGGCAATAATCACAAGCGCTAGCGATAGATACTGAGGCGTGTCATCACTTCCAAGACCCACCACACCTATTATGTCCTGGTTTGGTGGATATAGAAAGACCAAGATGCCTCCGGAAGCGATTCCTACGACCAAGCCTGTAAGAGCAATCAGAATCGCATACTCAGTCCCAGCATCAGCCCATATTGCAGGGAATCCAAGAAGTGACTGAGCTACAAGAGCAACACAGATTGTAGCGGCACCTACAGAGAATCCTCTCCAGCTGAAGAATTCATACCGCATTTCCATGATCTCATCAGACAATCCTTGTTGCACCTAAACTATTCTACAATCAGATAATACCTTGATTTCTGATAAAGCTTCGTGTGATAGCAGAAGATGATTGTATTAAGAAGGAATTGCGTCAGCGCAATCAAACCTTTGACAAAAGCGTACACTCTTTCTTAGATAGTTGAGTTTATAGCCGAAAGCTTCTCGATTTACTCAAATCCATCTCGCTTCTCAAAATGAGAACGGAGCAATTTATTAGAATCGTGGAACGGAGTTCAAGACGATAACGGGCTTGCTCTGCACAGGAGTGGTTTTAGCTGAGTGATGATGTGATTGTGCGCCTGGATGATGTTTCAAGAACATATACGATGGGAGAGATACAGGTACATGCTCTGACAGATGTGTCGCTCTCCATCAAGAGAGGAGAATCAGTAGCAGTCATGGGACCTAGTGGTTCAGGCAAAACGACATTGCTAAATCTGATTGGAGCTCTTGATAGGCCTACTGGTGGAAGGGTTCACATTGATGGAGTAGACATAACAGACATGAGTGAGAAGGATCTGACCAATGTAAGACGAGAGAAGATTTCCTTCGTCTTCCAGTTCTTCAATCTCTTGCCTGTGTTATCGGCGTATGAGAACGTGGAACTTCCACTTCTCATCAGTGGTGTTGACGAAGAAACCCGAAAGTCAAGAGTCGACCATTTGATCAACCTTGTAGGTCTCACAGAAAGAGCAGATCATCGACCTGATGAGCTCAGCGGCGGAGAACAACAACGTGTGGCAATTGCACGTGCCTTAGCAAAGCCCCCAGGCTCAGCGAGCTCGATTGTTGTGCTTGCTGACGAACCGACAGGTGACCTTGATTCAACAACAGGCGAGGAGATTATGAAAGTGCTCATCGAGCTGACAAAGGGCGAGGGTGGCACATTGATCTGTGTAACCCACGACCCGGATGTTGGCCAGAAGATGGACCGTGTACTCAAGATGAGAGATGGACTGATAACAAACGCGTGAGGGTTGTAGTTGGCTGCTGTCCCGGCAGGATACGAGGCATTCCAGAGCAGAAGACGCAGAGGAGTGACACTTCTATGTTTTCTATTGGTGTCTACGATAATCATGGGGATGACAGTCTATGTTGATTCATATTCGGTTCACTATTGGGAACAAGCGACCGATGTAGGCGATGTTTCTCTAATCGTAGAAGGAACCAATGTTCAAAACATAGTGTCACAAGTGCAAGCAATAGATGGTATAGATGAAGCTATTCTTCTGGAGGGTTCAGAGGGCTCCATTTCAATTGATCTGGAAGCCGAAACTGCGCAATATTATGTGGAGGTCCGAGCTCCCACTCAACAGTATTTGGAAAGCTTCCCAAACGTATACAGAATCATTGCTGGCAGGATGCCTCAAAACTCTTCCGAGGTTGCTGTCTTAGAATGGATGGTAGAGGACGACTGGCTGAACATATCTCTGGGGTCACAACTCAATTACTCGACAGAGGACTATGGATCACAAAGTATGGTCACCGTTGTGGGCGCTTTCACGATAGGCGACACCTCTGGCGATGACTGGTACACCTATTATTACTTCTACTGCGATTTGCTAGTCATGGAATCGCTCATAGGTGATTCAGACTATAGGACTTCGATTCACGCCAATATAGATAGACAGAGGATTGGCCCGTTTGACGCCGGAGGATCCCTCAGATTCCTCACCGGAATAAGTGAGCAGATTCGTGCACTGGATCCAACATACACACCTACTAATCCTTATTCGAGGTACCATACAACTGACTTTCTACAAAGTGGAGTCTACTCTTACATTTCATGGCAGATGTCTGCTCGCTTCACGCAGCTCTTGAGATCTGCACCTATCATCCTCCTAGTGCTAATGGTCAGCTTTCTAGCTATTCGTTTCAATGTGAATGAAAGACGGTATGAAGCCAATATGCTGATGGCCAGAGGCGCCTCAGAGGGAGATGTGAATGGGATTATTAATAGAGAGATAGCCCTGATTGCTCTCGCATCTTGTTTACTTGGCCCGATTCTCGGTCTTTTTGGAAGCCGTATCGCGATTGCGTCTACAGGATTCTTCCACTTCAACTTTGGATTAATCATTACAGAGCCATTCTTGATCACCCTGGAGTCATTGCTAATGTCTCTGATCATAGGATTCCTGTTGCCTGTGTTCACGCTTGTGGGATACAGAGCAATCTATTCCACGAAGAAGACCGTTGAAGAGAGCACAGGAAGATTAGCAAAGGTCGCCAGGGGTTTCACATTGATACGTTGGGATGCCTTGATTGTCGCATTGACCTCGCTTCTAATGCTTGCACTCTATGCCGGAGGTCCCGAGATTCAATCCAATTTCCTTCTAGGCTTCCTAGCGTCGGTGACTCCTTTACCCCTCTTTCTGGGAGTCGCTAGCTTAGTGATCAAAGGCCTGAGACGAGGATCCGTCATGTTGTCGAAGCGATTTGTGAGAGTGGTAGGAGAAGTATCCTCCTCAGTGGGCGTCCGCCGTATAGGAAAGGAGGCTTCCTCTGCAGGACCTGCAGTCATGGTGCTGGTGTTGGCAATTAGTCTAGCATGGAACAATGCATTAGTTGACAGTACATTGCCCGCAACTCATCTGAATCATTCACGATTTGCAATGGGTGCAGATGTGGCATTTCAGCTAGATCCCCTTCAGGAGCCTCTATGGGATGGATTCCTTCAGAACATCTCAAACCATGCCGCAACAGAGGAGGTGACACAGATTGATGTCACAACTCTGTATCTGGCAGAGGATTGGTATAGCCATGCGTATTTTGAAGCCATCGATCCCCTTGAGTATAGTCAGATTGGATATGACCAGTCGGGAGTCAGACTAAATGATTCTAGCTTAGGCCAGCTGCTGATGGAGCTGGAAGACAATCCAACGGGCATTATTGTGACGCAGGACATTGCAGATACATATAATCTAGATGTAGGAGACATTCTTCGAGCATTCGAACAAGGTGAGATTCCGCAGGTCTATGAGTTTACAATAATTGGGATAGCTCCAGCAATCCCAGAGGTTTTAGTGAGGTACTCAGAATACCGACCTGGCGGTGGTGTCTATTACCTAGAATATGGATATGCGGCAGCCCAAATCGTTCCGCCCCCACCATATTACTACTACGATGAGTCATATGGAACTCATCGAGCATGGATTCACAGGGCTTTCGCCGAAACTCTGCTGAACGAAACCTCTGAAACGGAACATTACTACGTGGCTAGTGCGAAAAGAAACGCAAATAGCACCGCAATGGCCATCGATGTCCTAGATGCTGGTGGTTCAAGTGCGATTGTGTTTGGACAATGGGGCACAGTGGAGTATGAGGTTGCATATTACTTGGGGCAAGTAGTCTATCAAATGGATCGTGCCGTTGACACTATGCTTACCGCACTTACTGTGGGAGTGATTCTTGGAGCCTTCGGTATCTATGCCGTTGAAGGAATCACGGCAAGAAAAAGAGAAATTGCCCTCCTCAGATCGATTGGTGCAAGAAACAGGCTAATTGTTAGGGCGCAGGGTGCAGAGCTTCTTGTGCTTACTATTGTCAGCCTCATTTTGCTATTGGGATATGGCCCTCTGTTCATGGCTAATTCCCTGATCTCGTCTCTTGGATCGTACAGCACTTGGTCTTTCCTGTTCCCTATAGCAGTATTCCCAGTAATTCCTTGGGTGATGCTGGTCAGTGTCTTGATGTTCTTCATCGTGGCGACAATTCTGTTCATAGCTGCGATAGCTGTGCTGGGATCTAGAATCAATATAGCAGCGGCCTTGAACGCTGCTTGGGCTGAAGCAGGCCCTTACGGAGGTGACCGATAATGTTCCTTGCGGCACGCATGATGTCGAGGGCCCCTCAAGTGGCTGCTACATTGATTGTATTCTCAATCTCAGCTGGAGTCCTAGGTGGCATTCTATTCTATATGGATAGTGCTGGACCGAATGTTCTGGCGGAGATGACAGAGGAGATACCGGTTGACATGCATCTCACATTCAGCTATTCGTTCTACCAACAGAATGAAACCACTATTGCTGATATAGAGCAAATTGTAGCGTCACAAGAATGGATAGAAGTGACTGAAACCGTATCGAAACTTGAATACTATGATTGGCGGCAAGAGGACTATCGCGATGCATATAATGTATTCCTCGGTGTCAATGATACATTCTATGATACCTTCCCAAATGCACTTGACCTCGATGTCGATCCGTCCACTATTACTGATACAACATGTGTTGTTGAAGAAGCCAAGATGGGTAGATTGGGTCTCACGATTGGGGACAACCTCACTCTCTTCATGGAGACCTACAATGAGACCGGAGGGAACTGGTATACTCTCGAGTATAATTATACCATCATAGGCACCTTCACCACAGACCTGTTCATGCAGTATTACTATTGGGAAAACAGCGTCGGCACATCACTACTGATGGTGACAACAAGAGAGGGTCTGATTCAAACCTCTGAAGAAATTGATCCCGGATATTACGGGGGCGTGCAAGACGAGATTTGGTCAACCATAGATCATGATATTGTTGCAACCGCCGACCCTGTTTCAACCATGCAAGACATAGAACATAGAATCGAGCAGCAAGCATTGCCATACGCAAGTGTCAGTGAATTTGCCCTACTTGGAGCTGTGTATGAGTATATAACTTGGGGAACGAGTATGCGTGCTGTAGCATTAGCCTTCTCGATTCCAACTCTAGTAATGGCAGTGATGCTTGTCTACTACAACTCTAATCTGCTAGCTGATGAGAGGAGAAGAGATGTCGGCACCCTAAAGACTCGAGGGGCTTCAGGCTGGCAGGCATTCCGCTGGATCTTAAGTATAGCACTGACAACAGGAGTCCTAGGTAGCTTTGGCGCAATTGTAACAGGAGCTATATCCGCCTTGGTTTCAGCAACTGTTCGCGAGTTCCTTTCATTCAGGTTAGATATGCTAGCTGAATTTTCGCTGTTTCTTACGCCTGAAGCAGTGATAGCAGTCTTTCTCTTCGCATTTATTGTAGGATTGATAGTAGCACTGCCTTCCGCTGTCAGAGCTTTGCTAATGACGCCTACAGAGGCCCACAGTGTCATTGAAAGGGAGGCATTGTATGAAGTTGAGAAAATGAGTAGTCCGGCAATCGACATCATTGCATTGGGTATCTCGGGATATCTTCTGACTCCAATACTGTTTGCCATGAGCTACATGACAATGAACTTCTATAGCGCTATTCTATTTGCTGCCTTCGTAATTCCTCTTCTGGGTATCTTCACTGTCGCACTCACTAGATTACTATCACGTCCTACTTCAACGGTGAAATCCAAAGTTCTAGCCCGAATAGGTAGAGATTCCATGCACGCTGGCTCCCGGGTTATCTCAGGCAACATTCGATTATTCAAGAAGAGCGAAGCTATGGGCGTGATGTTCGTCGCAATGGTGTTTGCGGCAGGGATCTTCTCTTCTCTTTCAGCTACTACTGGCACATCCCATATGAAACAGATATTGACCTTTGAGGTGGGAGCTGATATCAGTATTGAAGTAGCCCCTGGATTACAGAATGTGACACTGGACATTTTGGAGAATATCACTGCGGTTGAGGGCGTGGCTCATGCAAGTGGCATGATTCAAACTGAAGCTGAAGTGAATTATTGGACTTCAGAATGGGGGACGAGGAGAAATGTCACGCAAGCTGTAACGGTCTATGGTGTGCAACCTCATGAATGGTTGGATTCAGCTTTCTGGCTAGACTATTTCACGAAGGATTTTCTCCCCCAGGAATCAATACCACAACTAGCAGATGACAACTCAACCATCCTAAGCTCCTTCAAGCCAGTTGACCGTTATCTGACTTCCAACTTCCAATACACGCCGGTATACGGCGATTTGCTAACTCTGATTTTGAGTGGACCGGACTGGGAGAATATAAGCGATTGCACAATTCTCGACGTCATGGCATCAACCTATGATGCCTATGGTGGCAACACCTACCTTCCGGGTGAATCCTCAGCAAGCAACTTCTTGGTTATGAACATAGACTATGTTCAGGCTTGCCTAAACACTTCGCGAATTGGAAAAGTCTATGTCGATTTAGTGGACGGAGCAAACTACACCCGGGTTCTTCGTGACCTCTATGAGATCGCTCCAAGCAGCTTTCAGACTCTTGAATCTGCTCAGGCTCGAATCGATTCCGCACTTGAATCGAGAGCAGGGCAATCGATATACGGTGCTTACACACTGAATGTTGTGTTCGCTTTCATTTATCTGACGGCTGGAGTTCTCATTGTGGCTATGGTTAGATTTGGAAAACTGCGTCGCCAATTCTCCGTGATGCGCGCCATGGGTGCTGAACCAAGCACTATCCTTGTTGCAGTACTCATCGAGTCACTGACTGGAGTAGTCCTTGCAGCGTTGATTGGGGGATTAGTGGGCCTCCTGTTGACGAGCTTTGTAATTCAACTGCCTCTCACATACATGGGTAGTATGACGATTCGGCTTTGGACTCGACTCCCTGTAATCCTCGCTGTGCCGACCGCCTTACTCGTGACGATTCTGGGAGCGGCAGTGCTTTCCAGTTTGGCTGCGACCTATTTTGTTGTCGCCCGAAATCTCAGACGAAACATCGCAATGGAAATTCAATATGTGGAATGATGCATCATGTCAGAAGACTTGGATAAAGTAGCACATGAAAACAAGGTAGTTGTGAGAGACCTAATGAAGGTCTATCGCCGTGGACAAAAAGAAGTCATAGCTCTCCGAGGTATGGACTTTGAGGTTGGGCAGGGTGAGTTCCTGAGTATTGTGGGACCAAGTGGGTCAGGAAAATCGACATTGCTGAAGATGCTGGGAGCTCTTGATAAGCCAACTGCTGGAACGATTCTCTTTGATGGCAATAGCGTCACGCTTCTGGATGATAGAAGGTCGATGTTGTTCAGGAGGGCTAAGGTTGGCTTTGTCTGGCAGACTGGCAATCTGGTTCCTGGACTTACGGCTTTCAAGAATGTCACTCTCCCCATGAAACTTGCTGGCGCACCCAAGGCTGCAGCAAACGAGAGAGCAAAGATGCTTCTTGATACAATGGGTCTTTCAGATAGGGTAAACCACAAACCCAGTCAGTTAAGTGGAGGGGAGAATCAGAGAGTTGCCATCTGTGTTGCCCTAGCGAACAAACCAGAATTACTTCTTGCAGATGAAGTAACAGGTGAGCTAGATTCAGAAACTGCGATGATGGTGATGGAGGCTCTAAAAAAGATCAATAGGGATTTTGGCACCTGTATTGTGAATGTCACTCATAACCCCAGAGTGGCAGAATACGCGAGCCGTGTGATCAGAATTCGGGATGGGCTAATAGAAGGTCAGCGACATACGTTGTATGGAGATATCACCGAGGTCGATGCCAAGGGGCGGATGGTGATTCCGGACACAGTGAGAAAACTTGCTGGAATTAGAAAAAGAGTTGTCCTGAAGGTGACTAACGAAGGAATTCTTGTATCTCCTCTCGAGAGCGAAGAGTCGGAGAATAATCTACAGGAAGCAACAAGTGAGGCGTCCGAGGCATAGAGAGAACTGCAATTCAGGTGATGTTATTGAGTAAGAGAAGCCTCCCATGGTCGTTCTATGCAGTCATTGTCACATTTGGCATCTTTTTCTTTAGCATCAATGCCTACTTTCTAACCATATGGCTGGCGCATCCGTGGCGAAGCGATCTCTGGCTTTTGGGTGTGGGCATTGGGCTTGTGGGTCTCTTGTACTCAGTCTATATGGTTCGGATACATCAACGGGATTTGATTGCAGCCAAGGAGCAGCTGAGCGAATGACCCGAAATGACACTTAATTGGTAGCTTTTTATGGAGGGTTCGTGCGGAAGTTGGATACAGACAGGGGTGCATTCAACGACTCTCCTAGATCCCTACGATCCTCAGCTGAGAAGTAGACAGCGGCGCGGATTAACCACGCTGGGAATCTTTCTAGTAGGATTGATGCTACTTGGTGTTTCAATTTATATCGACACTGCTTCCCTTGAAATTTGGGATCAGGAAATGGATGTTGGCTCCATAGCAATGTTTGTTCATGGAGACGGAGTGGAAACTGCAGTCGATGAGATACAACAGGTAGAAGGGATAACTGCAGCGGCGCTCGCAGCCGATGCATTGTCGTATCTTCGAATGGATACAAATGAGATCTACCATGGGGGACTCTTTGCTGACTTCTTGGTGACAGGGCAAAGCTATGCCATTTCGGAAGAGTACATCCAGGCATTTCCATCAGTGTTTCAATTCCTGGAAGGCAGGCTTCCAAGAACAGAGACTGAAATAGCTTTGGAGCTCAGCGTTGCAGAATATGCGGATGTTGCTATTGGCGACCTAATGAACTATTCAATTCAATTGAACGTTGGGAAGCGTCCTGTTTACGTCTGCGGCATCTATATCCAAGACATAGGAAAGGAGAGCTTTGATTACTACTACAGTTCCACATGTGTTGTCTTGCCTGAACTTCTGAATCCAGACGACCTGGAGTACCGTGTGAGTGTCGATGTTGATAGAACTGGCCTATCACCCTTTGATCCTCAGGGTAGTCTGCGGCAGCTTCGAGCCATTGAGAGAGATCTCGTGAATCTTTATCCTGGGTATCCGGAAACAGTATCGGTGCCCCTCTTCTTTGTAACAGATGACTTGGCCACAGGCATAGAGGATTATATGGAATGGATTACTGGACAAAGGCTAGCTCAATTGACGCGCGCACAGGCGACCATCCTTCTTGGTGGCCTTCTCGTCATTCTCACTGTCCGATTCTATATAGACGAAAGGCAAGTTGAAGTTCAGATTCTCCGCGCAAGAGGAGCATCTAATCGTCACATTCATACGTTTCTTCTAAAAGAATTGCTTGGGCTTTCGGCTATTGCTACAATCCTTGCACTCATTATAGCAGTGCCCGCTAGTCGAATCGCCTTCGCATCTGTTGGGTTCCTAGAGATCAATCCAATTTCATTCGCAGAATCGCATTTCTTTATCTCTCTTCAGACCATATTCTACGCTGTCTTAATAATTGGATTAATGCCACTAGTAGGATACATTGCAAGCTCTCCATTTGATCCTCAAAAGCCAGAGAAGAAGGAGGAACCAGGAAGACTAGCAAGGCTCAGCCGGGGATTGCGCCTAATTCGTTGGGATGCGTTGCTCATTGTTCTATGCATCTTTTTCTTGGCAGCTATATATCTGGGTGGGATTGCAATTCAAGAAAATCCAAATCTCATTCTCATTCAAGATGCCTTGCC
>JBHLQS010000030.1:0-21103 GCA_048883405.1 Candidatus Thorarchaeota archaeon | reverse complement strand
CAGAGATACTTCGCAAGGGAGAAGCCCGAAATATGGAATTTAAGCGGAGTCTCACGAAGGCAGACCTCAAATCTGACCGGCGTCAGAAGCTGGTTACTCGAATAAGATACATGACATGCGAAAATCCCTTTGAAGGCATCTTTCTCATTGGCATTGAAGACTTAGCTGGAAAGACATGGGAGGTATACGGATTATCTGAAGACAGGATTAAGACAGCTGAAACTGTGCTCATTGAATTATGCAAAGAAGCCGAGGTAGAGATAATCGAAGAAGAGAGAATTGAAACAGAACAAGGATTGGTGGGCAAATATCTTCTCAAAAGAATAGCAGCTCTTGAAGTGAAGGAAACCTGCTCCTTTAATGTAGCAGGTCGAGTGAACTCGGGCAAATCGACGCTTATTGGCTCATTGGTCACTGGTTCCCCAGATAATGGTTCAGGGAAATCACGATCATTTCTCCTTATTCATCCACAGGAAATTACGCGTGGGCAGACCGCGGATATTCATCTAGCATTCATGGGGTTCACTGCAGATGGGAACACCATACATCTAGATAATCCAAGAAACAAGGAGGAGGCTGCCAGGGTACTGGATGCATCAGCTAGAGTCCTTACCTTTTTTGATGCGCCGGGACATCAGGAGTATAGCAAGACCATGATAAGGAGCATCCTGGGAGCGGATGCGCAGTATGGACTAGTGCTGGTACCAGGGCCAGAAGAAGCCAACCTGATTCGTAGTGAAGAAGGAAAGACTGGCATCAGGAGGCTAGATGATATCACACGTGAGCATCTCATATTGATGGCAAACCAAGAGGCTCCATTCATCGTCATCTTGTCGAAAGCGGATAAGACGAGTTCAGACGACCTTGCACTCGTCAATGAAGTTGTCCGGAACACACTCAGAGAGATTGGCAAGATACCTGTTACTCTAAAGAGTGATGATGAGATAGACACTCTGGTGAGCGAGATAGAACATAGGATTGTTGTGCCTATGATTGAAATAGCTTCCACTGAAAAAAAGTCCCTCGCCCTTCTTACAGAGTTATTGCGGAGGTTGCCTTCAGACTCTAAGGAGGTAGACCTGACAAAACCTGCTCGCGCATATGTAGACAAGATCTATCGTGGGATTCGAGGCACAAATGCAGTGATCACTGGCACTGTGAAGACGGGTGTGTTCAAGAAAGGACAGAGTGTAATCCTCGGTCCAGATGAGAATGGGGATATGCAGGAAGGACGGCTATTCAGTATTGAGATGTTCAAGAAGAGAATTGGCTCTGTCCGCGCTGGAGACCTTTTCGGGTTTGATATCAAAGACGTGGACAAACATGACGTGAGAAGAGGGCAGGTTGTGGCCGACCCTGATGACACCATTAAGAGTTGCCGAACATTTGAGGCCAATATCGTAGTCACTAGACATCCAACCAGAATCTCAGTGGGGTATTCGCCTGTCCTTCAATGCCATACGATTCAGCATACCGTTGTCTTGAAACACATATATGACGCAGAATATCTTAGTGTGGGTGACTTCGCCCGAGTGAGATTAGAATTCATGTCGTTCCCGGAACCGATAGAGCTGGGTGACAAGATTGTGCTACGAGAAGCAAACACAAGAGCGATTGGAACAGTTGTAGAGATCATGTCTTAGATTTCTCATCACTCCAGAATAGCATCTCGGAACTCTCAGGAAACACGTCCTCCGACCGGATCATTCTTCTTGTTGACCTTGCTTGAATAACTGGCCAGACAGCAATCTCATTTTCATAGGCACTAGTTAATACTAGGCGCCTCCATGATGATGGAGCACTAACAAGTGCAAAGCTGCCTGTGACGGCCCGAAAGATAGTAGATTCAATGGTATGTGAAACAATGTCAACAAGCTGGGCATATTCTCCCTGAAGCAATAGATTCGGACCAAAGCCAACATGATTGAAATCAGGCAATAGGGCAATTGCACCGCTCTTGACCAATGCATCAATTCTTTGGGGCGATCCAACAAGGGAATTGGACAGAACCTCTAAACTCCCGCCTATCAGTCGTTCAAGAACTGCGTTCTCGGCTCCAGACACCTGCTTCTTTGAGAAATCAATTTTGACTTGAAATGTGTACTTCCTCTCTTCTTCAACACCGAGTGTCCTGAGAATCCATGCGAGAACATCTTTGCCCTTGCCAAGCACTCCTCCTGCCTTTGGAAAAATGTCTTCCATATTCAGAGTATAGGCAATTTGTGACAGTGGATTCTCTTCTCCCTCGATGATTGTAAGGCACCTCTTCTGCGCTCCATCCGCATACTCTATCCACAGCCACGGCTCATCTTTCGACGCTTCCTTGCCAACTGACAAGGTCAAGCCCAGCGAGAAGGGATCGCACAAAGCTCTTGGCGCGAGATGGATTGATTCCAAAGTATGCCGCTTAGTTGCTAGCTTTCTGGGTTTTGACAAGCTTTCGCAAAAACCTTGTATCAAGAGTTGTTCCTCCGTTCCAAGCGCTACTTCGAAAGATTCATGGACCTCATTCAACGCTAGAACCCATTTGTCATCTGCCAGTTCTGGAACTCTTTCGACTAGATCCAAAATCCTAGCAAACCCATCCCATGAGTAGGCGGCTGCATGTTTGGATAAGTGGTTGACAATAGGCGTGAACGAAGTCTCCTTGGTTCTCTTTTTCCAAATGTCCAACCAATCAATTCTCTTCTGGCCCACTAGAGAAGCAAAGGCTATTGCATTACCAATAGTCGAGCTGAAATCCAAATTCCGTTTGTCTACTTCAAGAAGCTGAAGAACACTTGCACGAGTTATGAGACCATCACGCCATTTCGACTCAAGTATACCCTGCTCAAATACTATGGAGCCGTCGTCCTCTGTTAGAAGTCCAAATCCTTGACTGGTGCCGATGGATGCTTCTCTGGTAACAAAAATCACCGGGAATTCAGGTTCCTTCCTCCCAAGGAATCTAACGACACGCCTCAGAGTTCTAGACAAATCCTGCCTAAGTTCTTCTGTTGCCTCTATTCTGAGTTCCTCTTTGGTGAGAGGTCTTGGCTTTTCAAACTTAGCTACAAGCTTGGAAGTCTTGCGGACTTTTCCATACTTCTCGACTTCAATGTTCTCACCAAGGAGCATAATCCCTGCAGAATTGAAGAAATAAACACGCACCCGATCCTTGCTGATGACAGCAACAAGAAATGTAATCCCCTTTAGCTTTGAGAAGTGCTTCCTCATTGTTGAAGTTTTGACGCGAAGAACCTCGACAGCATCAGCCCCGGTTTCTCGAAATTGCCTTTGCCCAAAGGATGCGATTTCTTTGGGCACATCCCTGGCCCTACGTGACATGAATTGAACACCACAGCGTGTACACGCTTGTTCTGGTGCCTGATAAGATTGATTGCAGACTCTGCTAGCTAGGCTTCTATCGATTCCACCTGCTGCTCGTACATTGGCATTAGGATGTCCCTGGTAGGAGTAGTATTCATCACAACATCAAGCACCTCATCGTTGCGCATTAGAATACATCCAAGGAAGTTGTACATGAACTTATCAAGCCTGATGTTTACACCTCGACGGGGCACTTGAGTGAGCAGCAATACAATGCTGAAATTTCCTCGTGGGAGTTGATTCAAGATCCCTCGTTTCATGTCTGGCTCAAGCTCATCCTCAAGCTGACGAGTCATAACGCCTCGCTCCATGAAATTGTAGCGTATTCTCTCGAAATCGCCGCTGGAGCTCTTCTTGGGGCGTATGAAGGATATGGAATATCCCAATCGCTTCAAAGAGTTATAGCCAATAAAAGTTCGAAATAGTGGTGGACTTAGGGATTCAAGCTCAACTTTGCGCAATTCTACAGTTTCATCTTCTCTGCGTACTTTTAGGTTCAACCACACACACTCCGTAGAGATAGGTCCCACATTGTGAACTATTAGAAGCTATTTAAAACGTTATGAGAAACTAATCCGCGAATGCCCCTTCGCGCCTTAGGAGTTCTATCTTCTTTTTTATACCCAGGCCATATCCACCGAGGCCTGAAGACGAAATTACTCTATGACACGGGACAAGAGGGTATAATCGGTTGGCTGCCATTACATTACCGACAAAACGTGCGGCCCCAGGAAGTCCAGCCTTTCTAGCAACTTCGCCGTATGTAGCGGTCTCCCCACGAGGGATTGAAAGGGTCGCTTTGACTACTTGACGCTGTTTCTCTGTCATTTCAGAAAGGTCTAGCTTAATCTTGCCAACATCAGGGACTTCGACCCCTTCTGCAATATCAAAGACTGCATTTAGTACATCAAGGTCTTCTTTCGATTCGCTGCGCTTCAAATCATTCCCCTTGACAGCATGCAAGGCTTCTTTGCAGCTCTTCCTGGGTATTGTCGTGGCAAAAAGACCTGAGGATGTAAAGACACCAGCTATGCATTTTCCATCTCTGTGCAGAATTGCAGCTCTCTTCTCTGGCATGACTAGACCTTCACATGACGCTATTTGTGCTTCTCGCATTCCTTCAGAACGAAACCGAGAATGGAACTCAATTCAGAATCACTCTTTTTTGAACCCAGAGGCTGCCAACCACCATCATGATTCTGAGTTTCTATGATGAGTTCTAGCGCTCCTCTAATGACATTGCGTTCTTTGTCAGTCTCGGCAGGGCACACTGCTGTCAGGTCGATCATATCATCAGTTGACTTGGACTCAAGAGCATCCTTGAGATGTTGGTATAAAGCCGCTCTAGCATCCCTGTAGACTTTTTCTTTGGAATCAACTCCAGCCGCTCGCAAACCCGTCAGAATGTTGCCCGTTGCCAAGGGATCGGATTGACCCATGTTTATAAAGTCAGGCCAATTTCCATCCTCATTTTGGGAATTCAACAGGAAATTGCGGGCCCTTCGCAAGCGGAGCTCGTCGTTGTACTTCGCTAATGACAATGCTTCCAAGGCTTTTCCGGTAAGCCATGTGATGCTCTTGCCCACTGGATAGAACTCGCTTCCCCACTTTGCTCCATAACGATCTTCAATCAAATAGTCAAGATTCATTGTTTCAGCAAATCCACCGTCTTTCTTTTGACGCGACACCAGGAAATCTGCCATCCTCTGAATGAGATGGCCATGAGTCTTCCTAAACTTCAAAAGAAGCGGCAATAGCTCTGATGTCTCTTTGACTGAGCTGGGATTGCCTTCCTCCAGACCAAAAGGAACTCCTCCATCTCTGTTCAGCAGACCCTCAACTTCTTCAAGTACAGAATTCGCAATATCATCATCAATCTTGTATCCTGCAGCAATGAGTCGAAGGATGTCTGCTGTGTTGCCATGCTCAATGATAAAATTCTCCAAGTCATAGAAATGGTTAGCACTGTGTTCATTCATTGAAATACCTCCTAGAGATTGAAGACCTGCCCGAGAAGAGCACCTCCGAGATTAAACAGCAATAGTTCAACAGCCCTTCTACTTAGATGTTACAATATGGTCGTCCAAGTTTAAAGCATTATCTAGAATAACTCAATCCTCAGACTCAAAATGCTCAAGGATCTCTTTTCTTCGCTCTCTCCTTTCGTCTTCGCTCATTTCTTCCCGACGAGACTCGCTCTCTTCAAAGACGACAATCTTCTCTCTAGGACTGTGCTTTATTCGATATTCGACCTTGTATTGAGGAGGGGCTTTTACTGATTTTTCATGGCCACATTCTCTGCATTTCAGAATAGGCTTACCATCCTTCTTCTTTGGGAGCATTAATGCACCGCATTTCTCACAAAATTCCAAAGCGCTCTCCTCGTTAATGGTTTTAGCTCTCGTGCTCGTTCATGTTTTTCATTTAAGTTTGCCTGTTGTGCTAGAATTCCCTTTTCCTGAATCAAACATGGTTAGAAAAGAAACACTTATGTCGAAGATGACACGGCGGGCGATTCATCCACCTCTGTGGACATCTTCCTAAGGAGGAGCATAGCAT
This sequence comes from Candidatus Thorarchaeota archaeon, assembly GCA_048883405.1. GTDB lineage: Archaea > Asgardarchaeota > Thorarchaeia > Thorarchaeales > Thorarchaeaceae > SMTZ1-83. Next base: position 15,175 of record JBHLQS010000030.1, on the reverse strand, counting down.
TGGTCCGGGTTGTTCCTTTCAAAGCATTCAGATATGATGAGGCGAAAGTGGGAGAGATTGGTAAGGTAGTGACTCCCCCATATGACATCATCAAAGGATTGATGGTTGATGAACTTCAGGCTCTTTCAGAGTATAACATCTCTTGGATCATTAAGAATAAGCCAGAAGAAGGCGATACGAATCAAGTCAATCAGTATACCAGAGCACATGATCTTCTAGAGAAATGGGTTGATAACGGTGTCCTGAAGCAAGATGACAAGGAATCGTTCTACGTATACGGCCAGAATTTCAAAGTGAATGACCAAGAGTTGTTTAGATTCGGATTCATCGGTCTCATCTATCTTGAAGAATTTGCAGCTGAGGACCCTAGTAAAGCTGCATTCTCTGGAGTGCTTCAACACGAGGAAACACTTCCAAAGGACATCAAAGACAGACTCAGTCTTTGCAGGGCATGCATGACCCAGTTTGGTCAAATCTTTGTGATTTATCCAGATCATGAAGGCCGTGTAGATAGCGTGTTGGAGAAAGCTATGAAGGAGAGCCCCGCCGTTGACTTAATTGACAGCAATGACGTGCGTCATAGGCTTTGGATTATTGATAATCCAGAAGACACAAGTCTTGTGACGAAATACATGGAGGACAAATACATCATCATCGCCGATGGACATCACCGGTACAAGACCGCTCTCGCGCTCTCAAAGGAAAATCCTGAATTGGAATCAGCGAAATACAGGATGCTTACCTTCGTGAATATCTCGAATCCAGGGCTTGTTGTTCTTCCGACTCATCGCATTGTACAAAACTTGGAGGAGTTTTCCAGTAAGACGCTCCTTGACTCAATCGAGGAGCATTTCGAGATAGCAGGGTTCGATAATAAGGATGAGATGTTCTCTTTGATGAACAAGAAGTTCATTGATAGAGAACACACCTTTGGGCTATTCATTGATGATGGCAAATTCTATGCCCTGACAATGAAGGATTCCAAGGTAATGGATGGTGTCTTGCCAGACAAATCCATTGAACATAAAAGACTGGATGTGGCAATACTTCACACTCTGATTCTGGACAAGATGCTTGGAATCGACAAAGAGAAACTCGCCCAAGGAACTATGAAGGGCGGTGGATATGTCATTTATGTCAAAGGAATTGGAGATGCTGTGGATGAAGCAATTAATTCGGTGAAAGGAGAAGCTCAAGCCGTGTTCTTCATGAACCCGACCCGGATTGAAGAAGTTGAAGCAGTATCACGTAACATCGAAGTCATGCCTCAGAAGAGCACATTCTTCCATCCCAAAGTTTGGACAGGATTCACAATAAACAAGCTGCTGTAGGTGATTTGAATGGTTGAAAGAGTATACAATTTCTATGCAGGACCCGCAACTCTCCCACTGCCCGCCTTGGAAAAGGCGCAGGAGGAGCTATTGGATTTCGCCGGCACAGGTATGTCGATCCTTGAGATTTCCCACAGGTCTAAGGAATATGACAAAGTGCATAATGAGGCTACTGATTTGGTTCGGGAACTCATGGGAGTCCCTGAAGACTATAAGATTCTCTGGCTTCAAGGTGGTGCATCAACCCAATTCTATATGGTCCCATTAAATCTGCGCATCCCCGGAAAACCAATCCAATTTGTTGACACGGGAGCATGGACCTCAAAGGCGCTTAAAGAGGCAAAACTCTATGGAGATGTTCAAGTAATAGCATCTTCTGCGGATGAGAAATACAGCTATATTCCTCGTGGTGTAAGTTTCAGTGACGATGCATTATATGGACATATTGCAAGTAACAATACGATCTATGGCACAGAATGGCATGATTGGCCTGATGTACCGGATGACGTTCCCTTGGTGTGTGATTTCTCATCAGACATGATGGCCAGAGAAATAAATGTGAATGATTTCGGCGTGATATTCGCAGGTGCACAGAAGAATCTCGGACCTGCAGGCGTCACACTAGTTATCGTCAGAGAAGATCTGCTAGATAGGGTACCAGAAGACACACCAACTCTACTCAAGTGGAAGACTGAGGCTGAAAAGAACTCACTGTTTCATACCCCACCCTGCTTTGCGATATATGTGTGCAAACTTGCACTTGATTATTGGAAGGGTGAGGGCGGAATCTCAGAAATTGAGAAGAGGAATAGGGCGAAAGCCAAGGTTTTGTATGATGCAATCGACTCTTCTGATGGCTTCTACAATGGTCACGCTAGAAAAGATTCGAGGTCACTCATGAATGTAACATTCAGACTACCCTCTGAGGACCTTGAGAAGAAAATCATAGAAGAAGGCACATCTAGAGGGCTTGTTGGCCTCAAAGGCCATAGATCAGTTGGCGGGATGAGAGCATCAATTTACAACGCGATGCCCAAGGCAGGCGTTGAAGCTCTAGCAGACTTCTTAGTGGAGTTCAAAGAAAAGCACGAATAGGTATGCAGGGAGTAGGGCTCGAAACACTTCTCTTTTCTCTGCAGATTCTTCATCGTTTCTTCCGCTTCTTGTTGTACTTGGAAACAGCACCTTCCAATACACTCTTGATCTCCGGGACTGCATCTTCCACGCATATTCCCTTGTAGGTTCGTTTCATCAGAGTACCATTCACCTGAACGTCGATGTTTCGCATGTCTTTGGTGCCAAAGAAGGACTTGAGACTTGAAGCAATTGGAATCAGCACTCCCCCTGGTAGCCGACTCGCTAGGAGTTCCTTGCAACAACTACAGTCCAAGACAATGATGGTATTCTCAGTATCCACCAGCACCTCAACTGGGATAGATTTCCGAGAGAGTCTCAAAGACCATTCCAAGCGGAGGTCGAATCCACCAAGGCGCTTCATTCTGAATCCCAATCCTTCATGTTAGAGTTCAGGCTCACGAGGAATGCTAGTCATATAACACATTCCATCGGTGTAGTATGTATCATGGACTAAGCATTCCCACCTATTGTGCTCGTCTTCTGGAGAGTACTATTGAGAAAACAATCAGCAGAAGGATGAATCCCAACATGATTGCAATCCTCAAATAGTCAGGTACTTCCGGAATCTCAGGCGTTGTGGTGCCCGTTGTCGATGTTGGAGGAGATGTTGTGGTGCCCGTTGTCGTGGTAGGTACCGTAGTAGTGGTTGTGACTCCAACAATATATTGATAGTTGGATGAAGTGGACCAGTTGTCCAATGTGTCGTTGGCGTATATGCGATATGTCACCGCGGTTCCCATTGGAAGGGCAGGTATTGTCGCGACATAATGAGTCCCATTCCACACCATTGTCACGTTGTTCCAATGTGTTCCATTGTGGAAGGAAAGAATGACGGAATCCACCCCGCTGAAATCAGTGACCGAAGCAACACTCACTTCGACTGAATCTGCATCAGTAGGCGAGTTAGGGTCTCTATCTGCCGCTCCAATAGTTGGCCCGCTAGTATCTGAAAACATGTATTCAACAGCTGCGGACACATTGAGCTTTCCTCCTCCCCATATTGGATTGTGCACACTTCCCGTGAAGCCATCAATGGTTGCTGTGGACATAATGATGCTAGCGACATCGACCCCTGCGCTGGCATCGACCTGAAGCATTAATGCGGCTGCACCAGCAACATGTGGTCCAGATGCGCTGGTACCGCTGAAGAGACGGTAGCTACCAAATCGCTGGTCAAATAGTAGAGCACCAAAGCCATTATACCAAGTCGACCAACCCGAGCTATTACTCCAATCAGAGATCACATCATAGCCACCGGGTGCTGCTACTCCCTGCTTGGCGGTTTCATCTATTCGTGGGCCCTGCGATGAGAAACTTGCGATATCACCAATGGTTTCAGGAGATACTAGCGATCTTATTCGATAGCTAGCTACACTGAGCGCTGAGTCTGCAGTGGATGGCCAGCATATATGATAGTCATCAGTGGCATCAGTCATCCATATAGCTCCTCCAGACCAAGATGTGGAAGAGTCAGAGATGTATAGGTGAAATGTTGTATCTGCAGACGAGGTCACATTGAATTTGTTGAAGGGTGGCGCACTGATTGTAGGGAGCGGAACTCGATTGTTGGGCGGAGGTACTGCGGTATTCTCAGCCCAAATGTAAATCCCCAACATCTGCGTGTTCCGAGTCGAGGTTGAAATGAACGAATCGACCCAAATATTCAGAGTTCCCACTACCAGCGGCCCATCTGTGAACCAATTCATGTAGCCAATGCCTGGATGAAGGTATACTGTGGCATTGGAAGCACCTCCCCACGACTGGAGGTTCATAGCTATACTGAAGTCCATTGTACTAAAGTCGGTACTGTTTCTTGACAAGGCCGTAATGTATACATTTTCGATCTCCTGAGGCAATGCAGGGATGTCGAAGTCTACAAGATAGGGTACGCCTGGAGCGGTAACGAAACGTGCATGTTTCATACTGCCTCCAAGGTTTCCACTAGGAGATATCACAGGGATTCCGCTGGCAACTATCGTATCAATCAACGTAGCAGCTGCAGAGCTGCCATCAAGATATTCGTAAGTCCAAGAACCGATCTCAGTGAGTATGACATCCGCTCCATGAGTGAATGCATATGTCAGCCCTTCCTCGATGTACAGCCAATCGTTGTTTGCGTAATTGTCACTGAGGACTCTAATCATCATGATTTCAGCATCCGGAGCAACACCGACGTATTTTCTATAGCCAAGCTGACCACCTAGGAGTATCCCCGCCACAGCAGTCCCATGTCCATTTGTGTCCATATGCGTAGTTGCAGTAAGGTTGACCCCTCTGACCCAAGCCTGTGTTTCTCTTGATGCAGTGCCATCTCCTTCGACGATGTACTTCGTCTTTGGAGTGTCCAGCATGATCAGGCTTTCACCTACATCAAGTCGATCATTGCTATTGGTATCATTGACGACAAAGAATGGCTCACCCAGCTGAATTCTCCCATCCTGTGTCACATTGTCAGCCCATATCCACTCAGTGGTTGTGTCAAAGAATCCATCACCGTCAAGATCAATTGCATAGAGGGTTTCAGATGATTGCTTAGCTAGGTCAAAATTCAGGTCAACAAAATCAGTCCCGTTTGTGAACAGCGAATCTGGCGCTGCGGGCTCCAGCCAGTCAAAGGACCCGCCATCGGCAAACCAAAGATCGGGATGCTTCCAATCTACCCCAGTGTCCAAGTCAGCTATGAGAAGACCTCTGCCTGTAACATTCCGGCTAAATCCATCAAGCATGGCCCATGCTTTGTCTGCCTGAATCTCAGGAATAGAAACATCTCTTGTAGGATGAATACTGTCCACTGGTGTCTGCGGAGTCACTGACCAAAATACGCCGCTACTCTGCATTGCAGATAGACCGTCAGCAGAACCTCTCAGGACATAGTAATCTCCTACTTGACTCATGCCTGGAGAACCCAGAGAGAACTGAATTCCGTGCGCCTCAAGCTCGGACACCATGCTCTTTTTCAGTGGCTCCGCAAATCTTACCACGACTGGTATTTCAGAACCGTATGTCAAAGAGAGAGCATAAAAATCGAGAGCCACATCTGTATCTCCTTGAATTGATTGGAATTCCTGTCCTCCCAGTAATGCCGGAAGAGAAGGAATTAGTGGTATCAAGAATATAGTGACCAATAGCGTGCATATCAGACCTTTTCGCAAAGCGCAATCCTCCTAGGGCACGAAACCAGCGAATATCCTTCAGTTAAGGGTTAGACTAAGCTTAAGATGCGTACGCCTATTAACTTATCCAAGTAGCGGGAATCAATCATCAACATCTGGATTGCGTGAGGGCTCATGATTCACAGGATTTGCATCGTCATGAAAGAGGTCTAGAGCCATCTCTTCTGGTTGTACATTGACGTTGGCATAATACCCAGGATCTTCATCGTCTCTAGTGACCTTCTGCCCCTCATAGAGAGATGTTCCACCTGCCAGGAGATAAGATACGCAGATGCAGATTGCTACAGGAATAAGGAGTTCGAACGAATGACTAATCTCAAGAATCAGAACTATAGTAGCGACTGGTGTATTTGTTGTTGCTGCAAGCACTGCACCCATGCCGAGAACGACAAAAGCAGCAAGATAATGAGGAGCGAATAGATGACCGAATACAGCACCTAGCATTGCACCAACGAAAATCGATGATGCAAGTACTCCACCTGACACTCTCCCGGCCACTACAAATGAAGATGCTAGGAGCTTGCCCATCATCAACAGGAGCAAGGCTGTGATAGGCAATGAGGTGCCGGGAGATGCGATTAGCTCAATAACATCATAGCCAAGTCCTGCAATAGTGTACCGTGGATCCAACCATAGACCTGCAAGGAATAATATTGCACATGCGCATAATGAGCCAGCCACCGGGTCAGCCCAGTCGGGCAGTTTAAGCGAAAAGAAATTCCGTGTGGCCATTAGAAAGACTGAGAAGAATAGCGAAATTACTCCAGCAAAGACACCCAATAGGAGGACCAGTGGAATGACTTCGAGCGTCATAGTGAAATCAATCTGTAGACTGAGGAGCGGATCTATCCCATAGAATACGGCAAAGGTGATGTAGGATGTTATTGCCGCTAGGACTGTGGGTACAAAATAGCCCAACCGCGCATCACGTTTGTACGGGGCTTCTGAGGCGAATAACGCGCCTCCCAGGGGAGCTTTGTAGATCCCAGCAGTGCAGGCTGCCGAGCCCATCATAATGAAGACACGAAGATGAGCGGGATTGTCATATCCAATTTGCCGCCCAATATAATTCCCTAGAGCGGCACCAATAAGGACCGCAGGACCTTCCCTGCCAACAGGATTTCCAGTCCCAATTGAAACCGATGTAGCAATCATCTTTGTGACAGCAGTAGAAGGCATTAGTTCTTGCGGATCATGCGTGAGTTCAATGGCCTTCGAGATGCCACTCCCCTCAATCTCCCTTCGGCCAAAGTATATCATCAAGCCAGAGAATCCTCCTCCAAGAAGAGGAACGAGAAACACAGGCAACCCGACAAATACGTAGGTGGTCAGGTCTATGAAACTCTGAAAGACGGCCATGAACAGCCCGCAGACGATGCCAATCAGCAGAGATGCAGGTACATAGAGCCTATAGAAATGCGAGAAATGTGAGAAATGAAAGAGCTCACGGAGTGGCTTTACATTGGCGTGAGTATGTTGCCGCTCCTCTTTCTTCATCTCTAGTCACAATACGAATGGGGAAACAATCGCTATTAAACGGATTTCGCTTGCCATCAGACTTATCTCAACCAATATGCGAGCAAGCCTGAGGCTGAACCTTGAGTAAGGAGAAAGAGCTGTCAGATTCAAAGGATAAAGACAGTCCAGATGAGGCTCCACAGCTCACTATTGAAGAGGTTCAGGACCGATTGGATGAAATATCATCAAGACTTGCGCGAGTTGAAACCCTCATTGAACGACTCGGACCAGGTATTGAAGAGGTCGGGGAGTCTGCAAAGGTCATTCGTGAGGGCTTTGAGTTCTATGACAGCATGGTCAAGCTAATGTCCAAGTTCACTAGAGCAGAACGCTTAGAATCTAGATATGGAGACCTTCGTAAAGACAATATCAGCTGGCAGATTATCAGAATCCTTGATGGATCTCGCCCTCTCAATATCAGTCAAATTACTGCTGCGGTGAGGGCAGAGCGTGGAACAGCCTCTAGACGCATAATAAGGGAAAGGGTTCAGTCTCTTCTTGAGAGAGGAATTCTCAAAATCATTGATGATGAAGATGATCGCGCCCGATATTTCGCGTTAGCATGACTTCCCTATACCGTGAAGTGACCGAATTTTGATTATGAATTGGTCACTTGTTTCCACTTTTCTTAAGATAAGTGACCAGACATAGTCTATCTTGGTGATAAATAATCATGAGTGATGATGATTCAAAAGATGAAAGAAAAAAGCCGGTACAAAGCGAAGCTGAAGAGATCAAGGAAATCTTTGGAGCGCTTAGTGACTCAATTCCGAAACTAATTGGTGGACTGATAGGCAGCGTCTATAGTGCTGAAAGAGCAGAGGACATGGCTGCAGCTATAGGTGGTTTCTATGCGAAGCTCAAGGAACAAGGCATTCCAGATGAAATGGCTATGGAGCTGACTAAGAAATATGTCGCCGGTCTAGACATGTTCAACATTACAAAGCTAATGAATATCGCAATGGACGAAGAAAAGGGAAAGAAAAGGGTCAAGTCCATCGATTTTGAAGACTTTGAGGATGAAGAGGATCTTGAGTGATGAAGAGTCACCCAGAGAAGTTGCCTCCATTATCTGGACTGCAGTCTCGGGCAGTGTAAAGATTGTAGCAGGATTACTAGGTGCATATGTCAATGCTAGGTGGAGAGTCAGGCAATCAAAGAAGGCGTTTCATAGAAGCCTGGTGAAGTATGGGCTCCCTGAAGACTATGCGAGAGAACTTGCAACTACCTATGCAGCAGCAGGTCAGGATATTCTCTCCCTCCGAAAGATGGTGAGTATGATTGGCCAGATGAGGGAGATGGAATAGTCTGACTGTCGTCTCCCATCATTTGCAGGCGCTACTTTACGACCAGGACCGGACATTCTGAGTTCATTACGATTCGTTCTGTGTTGCTGCCCATGCCAGCACGTCTTTCGCCAGATACACCTCTTGAACCGATGACAATGAGATCCACTTCCTTAGCCTTAGCTACTGCAAGTACTCCTTCTGAGGGTGCGCTTCTCTCAAGAATTGTTTCGACTTCGAGATTGTATTCCAATGCCGAGTCCTTGTAGCCCTTCAAGAGAATCTCTCCATTCTTAACGTACTTGTCCATGACTTCCCCTTGGCTCATACTAGTCATCACTGCCATCTGCTTGACTGTTGGTGTGGGTACAACATGAACAATGAAGAGCTTGGAATTTGTCAGCTCTGCAAGCTCAATTGCAACTTTCATTGCCTTGGCTGCATTTTCACTTCCATCACCCGCAAAGAGGATTTTATTTGCCCTGCAGAAAATGTGATCTGGTTCACAGTAAGTTATGGATTCCATGGCATTACGTTCCTTTATCTCTCTGAAATATATTGGCATAGGTGATTTGCAGCTTACTATGCTTCTCTAGGGCTATCGTTGCTAAGATTTAACTGTAACAGATGAGGAGTTGAGTCAAGTGTTTACTACTAATTGGAGGAGATTAGTTGGCACGTACTGATGTGATAGAGTATCATGATAATCAGAACTATCCAAGCCACGGAAAAGCAGTGCTTGGAGTTGTAATCGTTCTTGGAGTTTTCATCGCAGCAGGCATCTATTCGTTGATGGGGATCTGGGCTTCTTATGGAACCCAAGTGATGAATGCCATCAACGACATCCTGTCAGTCGTGAGCCTAGTGATATCACCGACTGATGCCGCGATAGCAATTGCAGCCATTGTGTTTGGGATCATCCTACTGAGCCTCTTTGTAGCATTCGGTGCCTCATGGCTGGCAAAGAGATTGGGAGGAACACTGATCTACGTTGGCGCATTCTTCATGAACCTAATGACACTAGCCATTCCAATTGTGATTCTGGCTACTGGAGGTCCCTTTTCTTGGCCAGTCCTGATACCAGGACTCTTTACACTGTTTCTCACGATTCTGCTGTTCACAGTGTTTCGAGATAGAGTCCGGCGTGCAGGCGAGATCATTAAGCTGACTGGGCAAGTATGTCTTGATGAAAAAGGCGTCTTCGTTCCGCCAACGCTCGTGATGATCTTCACCCTAATTTCAGCTGTTATGTTTGGAGGAATTGCCTTCTATTCGATTGATGTCCTATCTGGAGGAAGTGCACTGCAGATAATTTCAGGCGCTCAAGACCTAACCATAGAAACTGGATGGGTTGCAGGGATTGGTATCGTCCTGTATCTCTTTGCTACAATATTCTTCTACAACTTCGCATATGGTACCTCATCTGCGATGGTATACATCTACATGCGGGGCAGAGACCCCGACCTAGGTGACGGGGTCAGGTCATCTTTGGGTGTTATCACTGGCATCATTGCTCTCAGCATTATGAGTGTGCTAGTCGTCATTGTAAGATTGATTCTTCAACGGTTGGGACGGGAAGTTGGCGGCGTCGGAGGAGCAGCAGTTGGTCGCGCAGCAGGTGGGATAATAGGATGGATCTGGGCGCTCCTGAATTACTTCACAATCCCTGCAATGGTGGCCGAGGAACTTGGGGCCAAGGATGGCATCAAGAGAAGTGCAGGTCTCGTTAAGAACAATTTTGTAGATGTCATGATCAAAGAGACCGCAGTAAGATGGGGCTTTGGTGTTCTGGCTGTCATATTCTTCCTTGGTTTTGCACTTGGAGGCGCAGTTGTAGGCTGGGTTGCTTTTGCTGGAGACCTGATTGCGACTATAGTGCTTGGAGTTGTCTTTGCAGTCCTAACCGGAATTCCAGTATCACTGGTATTGCGCACGTTTGACATTGTGTATGTCACCCTGCTCTACGTCTTCATCAGAAAGAAGGAAGGCGACTTTGCCGAAACTGTGATTCCATCGGCAATGGAAAGAGAACTCGAGGGTGCATACTCTCGAGCGCAAACTAGCCAATAGAGGAACTCAAGTTCAGTGTGATGGCCTTTTGGTCATCACACATCTCATTCTTTTTCTTCTGCACTTTCATCTCATGGATTACGGCCAAAATCGTCAATGACCATTCGAGCAGCCCTCTGGTCAACAAACCATAGAATCAGGATCATGATAATGGTGATAAACAGCCAAAAAAGCAGTATCTCTAGAGGTGGAATATCCGAGTTCCGGGTCAGAAACCAGAGAACAATCAGAAAAGTGATATTTAGCACAAAGAAGAGTCGGTATTTCCTACGACTCTTAGTGTCGCTAGGCTTTTTCTTCTTACTGCGCAATTCCCGTGACCTCATGATGCAGTCTAAAGCCAGTCGAAAGCTTTGTTCCAAGTTCTGCTTGAACCAGAATAGGGGTTGAGATAAACTGTTTTGAAGAAGTCTGATAGCATATCATTCTCTTTGGCCTTGACGAATGTTGGATAAACAAAGTCCATTCTACCTGCGAGATAATTGAAGATGTAGGGAGCCCAAAGATTCGGTTTTCCGTCCTTTGTCTTGGGCCGAGAGAATTCGAGGGAGGGCCTTATTCTCTCTTCCTTTCCAAAGGTCCGTTCGACCAGATACCAAACAACATCATCCTCTGAGGCCTGTTCATGATTCAACATCAGTGCCGCATTCATGCCGCACATTCTGGATAGGTTCGTCAAAGCTCGCATTCTACGAGAATCATCAGTTCCTTCACCGAGTTCCAGAAAGTCCATGGCAGTATCAGCAGTTCCCTCCGAAATAACACACCGTCCAGTCAGCGGTACTATTGAGAGATCTGTCCAATTGTTATCGTAATACGCCTTTTCTCTCCACAGATTCGAAACATGATGCTCATACTCATGGTAGATGACAGCGGCCAGTCCATGCTTACTAAATGGTCGATCGACATTAAACTCGTTTTTCGATCTGTAGTTACCCTGGTAGTAGTTGTATCCTCCCCAGGGTTTGCCCGTCACCGCCTTATACTCAATTCCATTGTCTGTCACAGTGGCGTCCATGAGAGTGTAGACCTTTTTCCGAAATAGGATTCCTACATCCTTTGCTCTTTGCTGCAATTCCCCTTCGATGTAGTTCTTTGCATCCTCTCCTTGCACTTGTCCATTAAGCCTAAACTGTTCTACCCGCTCTCTGGTATCACTGCCAGGACAGTCTGAGAAAGCAGTTTCCACGTTCTTCATAGCGTCTTGTACTTCGTTCTCAGAGAATCTAGTTGGTTTGATACCAAAGACATTCTCCACAATTTCGACATAGGACATCTCCTCTCCGGTCATCCATCTGACAATAGATTGCAATGAATGAATTTCCGTAGTAAGATACATTGAGCGAAGAGGTTGTTCAATTTCATCCTTAATGTTATCAGATAAGACTGATAGATCTTGTAGAATAGTCTCTGACTTGCGATTTTCCGCCTGTCTATCGGGTGCTAGTTCTTCGGGGCCATAATATGCATCAACAATGCTGAGCCCTGTTACACGTTTTGAGAGGTTGCCCACCTCGCCACAAAGCCGAATGAATTCTCTCCCAATGCCCATAGGAATCAAGGAAACTCAAATGCAACGGGCTATAGAATGTACCGGCCTCCGCTAGACTATCGATATGTGACAACATCTTTTAGTCGATTTTGCAGTTGAGGATGAGGGTAAAAGCATGCCAACACAGAAGAAAGGTTCGAAAAGAAAGATCTTCGGACTACTAATAGGAATAGTCATAGTAGCTATCGTGGTTATAGCATGGCACGATGGCGTGATTGGTGCAACAGCCATTGAGGACATCAATGGTGGGAATGTATCAGTTGGCACTGTAGTGACAGTGAAAGGAGAATTGATCTATGCGCTGGGAAATAGTTTCATTGTCATTCCTCCTTCAGGAAGCCTTCAAGGCCTTGTCTTCACCTGGGATGGCTGGATTCCGCCTGAGCATTCAATTGTGGTGGTCACAGGGACAGTGTCATCTCTGCTCACATTATCAGATGTCACCTCATTGAGAGCAGTCCTCATTTTCCAGTGATTGTTGTTGCTAGCCTAGGACAGCAGGACGAAGCTCGGCACGAGAGAATAGGCTCGCAGAACCTGACTTCTCAACCAACGTAAATGTGACATCGGTCTTGGTAAGCTCAATGAGTGTATAGACTTGAGTTGTAGCTCCGCGAACACGCCGGGAGAGCAGAGTACCTGTCGTGTATATAATCATGTCATTCAGATTCCACATCCAAGGGACATGACGGTGACCATTTAGGACCAATGAGCATTGCGTCCGATCCAATAGGCCTAGGACAGCACCTGAATCCTCCACAACATTGTGTTCCCTCCCAGTGTTTGGGACCGGTATCAGGTGATGATGCAACGCGAATATGCGCACCTTCTCCTTCGCCCCTCCGAGAAAGTCATGTATCTCATTATACTTAGTCCGCCCAACATGCCCCGCATCGTTGTCTGGTTCTGCACTGTCAGCTGCATACAACGCAATAGATTCGTCCTCGTATGTCTTGAAACGCTCTCCAAACATCTCCTCGAAGTGTGCAGCACCGTAATTGCGCTCGTCATGGTTTCCAGGCACGATTATGAGAGGAGTCTCTATGCCTGATACAACATTAGAGAATGCTTCATACTCCTCTCTAAGTCCCTCCCCTGTGAGATCGCCCGTGATAAGAATAAGAGGCGAGGTCATATGCGGGGCACGCTTCTCAATACTCTCGATTACTTCGCGGAAGTCTCCTAAAGACACTCCCTGTTCTCCAATGTGGATATCGCTCAAATGGAATATTGTTTTGATAGTTTCTCCCATTATCTAAATCCTCCAGAAACACATGCACTATGGCATGCACTATGACAGGCGCTATGGCATACACATGCACTATGGCATGCGCTATGACAGGCACTATGACATGCATCGTGCGAAACGCATGCTGAATGGCAGGCATCATGAGACACGCAACGACTGGTTTCCTCCAAGATTGGTTTGAGCGGTTCCCGGATGATGTTACCAACTCCCGAAAGGACATCTCCAATGGTATTTGTCACATTAGTCATGATTTGGCCCGTTGTGGAAGCTACATCTCCAACCACACGTCCAACTTCGCCAATTGAATGACCAGCAGCATCAGCAATCTGACCAAACCAATCTGGTATCCTTGGTGGGGCAATCGTCCCACCTGGGGGAGTGAACACGTGTCCGATCCTTCGGTTGTGGTGAGGATGCATGTAGAACCAGTACCAAGCCCATGTGTCGTGGTATCTCCGATTGAAGTAGTAATCTACACGCCCATCAAGTGTCGGATCGCTTTCAAGTTCCTCCCAAGCACCATCGACCATCTCCTCATGATGGGTTTTTGTGGCTTCGAAGTCCGCATCCCAAGATTTCTCCTGCACCTTCTCAGCGAGTTCTTCCAACATATCATCAATCTTATCGGGGTCAAGCTCGTTGTTGTCAATGGAGTCGACAAACATCTGTTCATAGTAAGTGAGGTCCTCGAACCTCAGGCCCGTATCTGATAGACGTAGCGGGTCCGTTGAAAGCACCCTCACTGCGCCCTTCTTCACACAGGACATGAGAATCATTGACACGAGTTTCTTGCGATTTGTGTTGACAAAGAACGCGCTCTCAACAGGATCAAGATCTGCAACAGTTCCTGGTGTGCCAAAAGTCTGGATGGCTATCTCCGGGCTCTGATATGCCTTGGTTGTTTCATCAACTTCCCATTTTGCTCCATATCCACCCATTATTCGACGATAGCCAAAAGAAACAACAGCTATGGCCGCGATTCCAGCAGATCCCCAAATTAGTAGATTCGTCGGAATCAAGGGAGGAATGATTTCCTGCACATAGATGCTGACTGTAAATGTAACCCAGTCACTTGTATTGAGACTGGATGATGAGATTTGAAACGTGAGGGGAAGTATCTCTGGCAAGTTATCGGGGATGAAGTGGTAGGTCAAATGAGAGTTCTCTCCGCCGTCGAGCGTTCCAATGTAGGTAGAAACCTGGCCAGAAGTCAGAGTGAGATTGTCTGGTACGGACAGGGTTACCGAAACATCATTGAGTGGGGTGTCTCCGATATTAAATACATCCACACCTATTGAGAATTCCCTGTTCGCATCTGCACCGAAATTCTCCGGAGCGCTGTAGGCAAGGGCGCCCGGTTCGAGATACGGAGCATAGAAGCTCCAATTGGTATAGTGAAAGACACGGAAGTGGTCATAGGAGTCCAAATTAGAGTGTCCCAGACTAACGCTGAAGTATCGAGGGTCAGCGGAAGCCGACGAGGGATACGCAAGAAGGTTCTCCTCATCGAAGGCAAAGAAGCTGCCATAATTGTCCTCAAGCCTTTGACGAGCGTCCACAACATAGCCTGCGTAGTCAGCGCCTTCCGGTGTAATTCCACTTTCTCCCGTGATCCATGAAGCCTGCATTTCAATAGGATAGATAACTCTCACATTCTCATAATCAAGAGGCGCACTCCACTGGACTGGAGCCCAGTTGAAGACTGCCAAATCGCCGGTGACTTGCAGTCCAGAGCCCTCTAGAGTAAATGTTCCAGTCGTCATCTCTAGGACCCTGTTTGTGCTGAAATACCCGAATACTACTGTGACTGTTTCTCCAGCTTGAGTCCGGGGAGTCCAGTCTAGAGCATAGCCATTTGA
>JBHLQS010000029.1:0-21220 GCA_048883405.1 Candidatus Thorarchaeota archaeon | reverse complement strand
TGGCCCCAATTCAATGCAAGACCCAAAGGATTCAGGAGAGGCGTATTTCTTGGATGATGCAATGGAGATCCGTTCGATTGCAAAAGGTAGTGGTCTCCTATTCGGACTGGTAGGTGGGATAAGGTCTCCAGAAACCGTTGTCAGACTACTAGCAGGAAATGGAAATCCCACAGATGCTTTTGATGTGATTCAGCTTAGTCGTCCGTTGATTAGTGAACCAGCGCTGTTGGATCGTTGGACTGAAGAAGCAAAGGGCGGCAAACAGGAACCCGCTCGGTGTATATCCTGCAACAGTTGTTTCCGAGCAGGATTTAGGGACAAGGTGAGATGTGTTGAGTTTGAGGGAGATTAATGCCGAGTGATACCAACTGTATGCTAGCCTAGCGTTTTACTGGTCCTCATTGATTTCCCTGAGCCAAGCTGGAGCCCGAAATTCCTTTACAACTAGCCATCGACCTTTGCTCCAGTCAGGCTATCGAAAGCGCGAGCCAAATCTCGCCGTTGTTTTGGGGCTGGGTTTAAAGAGAAGGCAAGGTGCATTCACTTTGAGGGAGAGCCACATTGAGGGCGCGCGGAGAGCGTTCCCTTCCTGTCGAATTTTCTCGTGATGCTGACTTAAATACATTGAATCAAGAGTATTCTTGATAATGAAGATGAACTCCACACAAAGGAAGTCAAAGAAGCTCCCAGAGGAAAGTGCACAATGAAGAGATATTCGATGAGTGTGAGATCCGACTTATTCAGACTCATCTATATCCTCCTTTTGCTCTCTTGGATGACACTTCCAATGTCCAAAGGTGACACAGGATTAATGCCCACATTGTCTGAAACAAGCCACCTTGGATCAAGCGAAGATGGCGTTCTGATTGAGGACATCCCATACTTTTGGCAGGAAATTAATGGGTTCTGCTATTGGACAGCGATATCGATGGCATTACACAAAGCTGGTGTTCCGATTGACTTGCACACTTTCTTTGCGGTTTCAGGTATTGGATTCTCTAGTGCATATGTGAGAGTCAATGACACGATGATGATGATGCCGGGTTCATTATTCAGGCAACAAGCACAACTACTGCCGTTTTGCGAGCTATATGGACTATCACATGAACTCCATGTGGATCAGAACTCAAATTGGACACCTATAGCGATTGAATATTGGTCAGGATGGGGAGTCAATATTACAAGCATGAATGGGCAGTCTGATGCGTTTGACCTTTTGAGGAGCGCAATAGATGATGGATTTCCTGTTATTTTATGGACGGATCCATATTACCTGCCAGCAGAGGACTACGATATCGCCCGTGAGCTTGGCATAAAACAGAATACTTCTGCGCCGGAGATTGGTCATGCTGTGTTGGCAGTGGGGTATGACGATACCGACAGCACTGTTCAGTTGATGGATCCAGGCGTGGGATCATTTGGGCCTAATTTCGGCTATCCAGATGATGGCCGGGGGTACTACACGATAGACTACTCGACATTGGATGATGCTTGGGAAGCACTAGGGTATGGTGCTACAATTCTGAAACCAGGAAACGGTTCCGTTCCAGATTTTGAATCTAGATTAGGAGAGAATATTGTAAATAGGCTTCTTGGCAACTCCACCTCATATATGCCCGATACTGAGGAGTTGTCCTACGTGAGCTTTGGTGAGAAATCCTTCAGAAGTCTGAGGTACGACATGGAGCCAGAGAGCATTAAGAGCTACATTGAACACTTCGAAACCGTAGAGGAGAAAATGTGGGCCTTGCTAATGATTGGCGTCGACCTCGAAACAATGATGACGCTCCAATACCTTTCATATCGAGTAGCTTTAGAAACCTTGCCTGATGTTATGCCCAATACCGATCTCAGTCAGTTCCTAGTAGAGGGAAGAGTTGCATTGTCACATATGGAAGCACTTAGTGAGAACGGAACACTGACAGACATGCATTACTTGGAGAGCTGTGATTCTCTTCTCACTAACACCTTCATCGGGATGGCGATGAAGTATAACTCAACAGAAGACCTAGATATCGCTCTTAATGCATACGAGTGGCAGCTAGGTAAGATATCTCTCCAGCTGACACAGATTGCAGATGCGTGGAAGAGTTCTGGCGAAGCTCTGAAAGCGGCATTGAGTGGCGAACCGTACCCTCCAATTCCTGCACATTCGTGGCCCCTCACTCCTGAATGGATGTATCTCGTTGGTGCTGCTGCGACTGTGGGTGCAGGTACTTTCGCTGTTATGATTGTAATCACCCGGAAGCGAAACAGGAGCACTTAATGCTTCAGACCATTCTATTCTCCAGAATTGCTTTTCCAATCCTTCATATTCCGCTACTTTTTCGCATCCTGCTCTTTGCCATCGTCGGATGGTTTTCCTGGTTTGTCAGCAATTCCTAGCATCTTGCGCCACGCCTTCTTCCCAGTCTCATCAAGATCTTCTGCGACTGCCTGCATAATGGCAACCACTTTGAATGCAGTTTCCTGCTCCTTCTCTTCTTTGCTCAACGAGATCAGATAGATTATCAATCAATCCGTTTAAAAGGCATTTCTTGATTATTTCCGAAGCGCTGCGGCAACGGGTAAATCAATCTGCAGAACCGAACCCTCGTAGTGCTGAATCCGAGCACCTGCACGTTCGGCAATTGTGAGGATCGCGACGTTGTTTGATAGGACGTGTGCCCTCAGGTGCTTAACCCCATTTTCGTCTGCAAGCTCTGCAAGTGCCTGCAATAACTGAGTTCCAAGTCCTCTGTTCTGGAATTCATCAATGACCGTAACTGCCGCTTCTGCAACATACGGCTCGCCCTCACATCGGACATATCTAGCGATGCCAATTCCCACCATGGGATCTTGACTGGTGTCGAATGCACAGATGGCTAGATGATGATCCTGGTCTATCTTCTTGAGTTTCTTGAGTTGAGCATCAGGCAGTTTGCACAAGCTTGTCATGAATCGTAGGTAGAATGAACTATCTGAGATCTTCTTCAGTCCTTCACGCACTTCATCAATGTCGGCAGACTCATACATCCTAATGAGTACGGGTGTTCCATCCTTTAGTTGTGAGTCACGACGAAATTCGATTGTCAATACTAGCTCGGTTTGGATTACTCACCACTTCGCTATATATCATATCAACCGACGTCGCTAGTTGGAATTTTGAAAATCCACGCCAAGTCCAGGGCCAACGGGACGGAGGATTGTTCCTTGGTCTTCTACTAGCCCCTGTACAGGATCATCCGCCAGCTCCTGTGTGCCTATTTCATGGGGGTGGTTAAAGTTAGAGCCTGAGAGGACTAGATGGACTGCGGCAGACACCCCAATCTGAGTCTCCCATGGACTGATCACAACGCATTCAATCCCATGTTCCTCAGCTAGCGATGAGATTTGCCTTGTCCTGTAAATCCCGCCATGTTTTATGAGTTTGAGACCAAAGAAGTCCACCGCTTCGTGTTCAATAAGTGATGCTGCATCTTTGACTGTGTATAGCGACTCATCCGCCATGATGGGTGTGCCACTCTCTTTTCGAATTTGGCCAAGACCATCATGGTCGTCTGCAGCTACGGGTTGTTCGAGGTATTCTAAGTCGATGTTCTCAGTCCTACGTAGTACCTTTAACGCTGTTTCAACTGAATAGCCTGTGTTGGCGTCTGCACGTATTCTAACGGAATCTCCCACAGCATCTCTCACTAGCTTCAGGGTTTCAATGTCTTGGTCTGGCTTGATTCCAACTTTGATCTTGATAGCCTTGGCTCCCTGCTCCACTTCCTGCAAAGCCATCTTCCCAATCTCAGCGGGACTTCCAATCCCTAGCACCTTCGCCAACTCCACATGGTCACTGGAAAGACCGCCGAGAATCTGGTAGACGGGAACGCCCCTCAGCTTTCCTGCGAGATCATGAAGAGCAATATCAACTCCGGCTCTCGCTGTGCCTCCCGCATAAGGAAAGCCCTGCAGACTCTTGTTGAGAAGGTCAAAATCAAATGGATCCATTCCAATCAGACTAGGCCCCAAGTCTTGGTCAATGACCCGTTTGATATGATTGAAGTCATCATCTGCTGTGAATGGGAGCGGACACGCCTCACCTATGCCAGTGATTCCATTATCAGCAGATATCCATACTATCACATGATGACGAGTAGTGGGCTCACTGCCATAGGTCGTCACGAATTCGCTGGCGAGATGTGTCTGTATTAATTCTGTTCTGAAGGAAGCTATGGATACCATTTTTGACACAGAAGGATTCGTTTCATCAAGTCTGGAAACACGAGTAAATTAATCTGCTTGGACGAATCCTCGCCATGTAACACATCATCCTAAGTAGGACTTTATACTGATTATCCAATAGAGTACTTTGGGAATCGAACACAGTAGATTGATAACCATCCTGCTGATGTACCTAAGGTGATGCCACATGCAGTTCGCGCAACCTCAGTATATGGACACATTCTTCCAGTACATATTCGGCTTCTTTGACCAGCTTTTCGCGACACCTCTGCAGCCCTATATTCCATGGGGACCAGGAGACTGGTTCTTTGTGATCTACACACTATTCTGGATAGTTGTAGTGCTAGTAGTCCGGAGACGTAGCGGTGGGAGAAGCACGTATCAAGTCTAACGAGATTGTATTGATTGGGGACATAGGACCGACTAACAGGCTCTGCTTGTACGACAATTTGTGATTGGAAACTGGGTTTAAGTATAGAGCATCGGATTTTTCTGGTGGGTATAGAGTCAGATATCATTAGAAACTGGTTGGCGGCTCACCATGCACAAACTCCTACTTGATATTCCGACGCGATTGGAGTCGGAAACCCTGATTGTTAGAAAATTCGAAAAAGGTGACGGACGAGACCTTCTTGCCTTGTTGGGACGCAACAGCAACCGAGTATTTCTCAGAGAGGCAGCTGCTGAGGTGGATGACATTGAAACACTAGATGATGCAGAAATTGATGTTAGAGAGCATGCAGCAGAGTGGGAATCCCGAAAGCGATTCGTAATGGGGATTTGGCTGAAGGCTACAGGTGAATATGTAGGACAGATTTGGATTGAGCCGAAGAAATGGGAAGTGCCGTCTTTCGAGCTAGGCTACTATATAGATCAAGGCTATGCACGAAAGGGAATAGCAACTGAAGCAGCAGGACGGACATTGAGATTCCTCTTTGAAGACCTGAAGGCTCACAAAGTGATTATCATAACTCGCGATACAAATGAGAGGAGTTGGAAACTGGCTGAGAGGTTGGGATTCAAGAAGGAGGGGCACCATCGAGAGTCCAACATAAAGGATGGAAAGCGCTGGGGCCTCTTCTACTATGGAATGTTGAAGTCTGAGTTCAAGAGCGCTTAAGAGCAAGGTTATGAGGCTAGATGCATGGACGACTCAATTCGTGAGGAACTCACTCGTCTCGTGAGAGAAATGGGTCAGGACCTTAGGGATCCAGAGAGCTGGCTCAAACTCGGCTGGAAGCTATATGATGAGTCACGACTAGAAGATGCTACGCGTGCCTATGAGATAGCATTAGAGATTAATCCAGCCTATGCCGAAGCTTGGCGGGAGCTAGGGGCGACTCTGTTCATTTTGGGCAACAATGAGAAAGCTGAGTCTGCTATGACTTCGGGACTGAAACATGACTCAAAGGATGCTGATGCGTGGTATAATCTAGGCTGCCTCCATAATGCAAACGAACGCCCGGAGGAGGCCGAGATGGCGTTTAGATCAGCACTAGAATATCAACCAGAAGGACCTGATATATGGTGTAACCTGGGGATTCTTCTAGCCTCAGTTGGTCGAACGGATGAGGCTGAGGCATCTCTCAAGAAGGCGGTTGAAATCAAACCCGAGCATCTAGTGGCTTGGTTGAATCTTGTCAAATTACTTTATGCTGAAGGTCGAGAAGAAGATGCAGAGAATGCATATGACGCAGCTGTCTCACATGTCCCCGGATTTGAGAACTTCGTGGAGTCGATGCGGGATTTTGTAGACGATAAGCTCGACGAGGCGAGTTGAGATTGAGCTTCAAGAACTCCTTTGAAACACCTCTACAAGAGGTGGGATTAAAGCATCTTCCTCAGGAGGGGCTCATAATTGACATTGGTGGCGGTGGAGAGGGCCTAGTTTCCCGAATCGAAACCTCCAGGGTCTGCGTGGTTGACATCAACTTGAATAAGATTAGAGAGGCCATGATCTATGGTCAGGTGTCACAGTGGATACTCTCTGACGCAAGGATGCTATCAGTGAAGGATGAGAGGTTCAATGTGGCCACTCTTTGGTTCTCTCTCGGATACATTCAGGATTGGGACTCAAAGAAGCAAGTAATAGCTGAAGTGGCCAGGGTATTGAGGCGATCTGGGCAGATCTCAATCCTTGGTGCGAGAATCACATGTTCTGACTCAAGATTCGTCATGAGAGCGCTTTTTCATTTTCCCGATGGGTCGATTTCTAAGATGAGCTATGGCATGGATGGCACACAGAGGCAGGATGCGGAAGCTGTTGTCAGATTGCTTCAAGAAACCGGCTTTAGCAATATTACTTCTGAAGACAATGGACATTGGTTTCGTGTTGATGCACGGAAGTCATAGCTGGAGCCGAGTGCGTTCCAAAAGCTTAAAGTGGAAACCGTTTGTCTGAGCGGTCAACTCAGAAGCCAGGTGGAGAAGAATGAGCCTAGCGGTATGGTGGAGAAGAGGCAGCAAACCAGGACTCATCTTAATTTTTCTTGGAATTGCTGGACTAGTCCAAATTCCAATTCTGTGGCATGCACAGACTTACATCCGTGTGCTAAGCGCTGAACTCCAGCTTCTCGTTGCTCTCGGGGCCATGGCAGTGCTGGGTGGCGCGTTCATCCTCATGGCAGAGGCAATGTATAGATGGGCTCACATTGTTTCAAGGATGAAGAAGCGACGACGGCAGAGAGAGAAGAATGACATCATAACGCGACTCTCTAGATTTGCCAGATCTTCAACGGACATGCCAGCATTTGTCGGAGTTGCACTATTGACCTGCATGTTCTTCATGTTCTACTTCATCCCATTCGCAATCGCTGACGGAACCAATCTCCCCTCGTTCGTAGCAACCTTAGCATTCTTCGATTCACTCTACATCTATCCAATAGCAGTCAACGCAGCTGCGATTATGGCAGCTCTCGTTGCCAGTTATATGAACCACAAGATAAAGTAGAGCCGATAGGGTGTTGCCAGACCTGAAGTCTTATGTTTCGAGAAATTCAGAATTAGCTAGGTGATGTCCTGTCATGGTCAATGTTGGAAATACTGCACCTGACTTTACACTGCTGGAGGCACCTGGAAAGAGTGTTACTTTGAGTGAAGAGCTGAAGAAGGGTGCAGTAGTTCTGTTATTCTACCCTGGTGATTTCACATCGGTGTGCACGGAAGAGATGTGTCGTTTCAGAGATGACCTTTCAGATTACAATGATCTGGGTGCAAATGTCATTGGAATATCTGTGGATAGCATATTCAGTCATGCTGCATTCAAGGAGAAGAATGAAATACAGTTCCCATTGCTTTCAGACTGGGAGAAGAACGTCATTCAGGCCTACGATGTAGTTCATCCAGACCTTGCTGGTATGAAAGAAGTCGCTAAGAGAGCCGTGTTTGTGATTGGAGTGGATGGCAAAGTCAGCTACAAGTGGGTAGGTGCGAGCCTCGGAGATCTTCCGCCTTTCGATGAGGTGAAAGCGGCTGTTAAGGATTTAACCTAATCCAAATCGCAAATACAAACCAATTGCAAGCAGGATCACAAAGATGAAAAACTCAACTAGAACTCTCGGATGATTCAGAGATATCTGCAATGTTTCGAGATTTGCTAGGGTGTAAGTCAGGAAAGCAAGTGCAACGAATGACAACGCTATCATGAAGTTACTAAGTGTGATTGGGTCCATCATGATCCCTTCTAGACTGCTTCAGATGAATACCTATTAATCAGTGATGACAGAGGAAATATCTGGCGTCGCTAGCTTTATATCGCGAATCCAAAAGCGATGAGTTCGCTAATGTGCCGCGGTAGATCAGCCAGGGAGATCGCACGGCTGAAGACCGTGTTGTCGTGTGTTCAAATCACACCCGCGGCACCATTACTTCTGCTCAGACATTTCAAAGTCCTCTCATTTCAGCTGCCGTCTTGATTTCAAATAGCATTGTATCATGAGAGCAGCACCTCACAGCTTTGATGCAATAGCAGGTAGACCTACAGTTCTCATCGAGGCTTTCAGTCCTCCTCGAGAAGAATATTCGAGTCGTGTCGAAGACTAATGTGATTGGTTTGACTGTTTGAGAAACTGGCAATCTATGCCTGAGGATTTGCCAGGAAGCTCTTGGAACAATGAGTCTTGAATTCAGCCGAAAAGTAGTTATCGAGATTTACAGAATGTAGTATGTCGACTCTAGAATACCTCAGGTCTCATCTATGATGGAACGTGATTGCTTTGAAGTGGTCTGAATTCACAAAGTATGCGCTTGTAGGCATGCTTGTTGCCGGTCTTCTTCTTTCAGTTCCATACAGACGAGTTGAACAGCGAACCAACACCTATGAGATTACACCCCAATCATGGCACAATGTGACTCTGTTGTTTGGAGGTCCGATGATCACCCTTGTAACTGTTGATCTGAACAGGACATCGGATATTCACTTCATGTATCTCGAGGGAGTTTGGCCTAAGAATGTCCTGCTGGCGTCATTTACAGGGACAAATGCCATGTATAACTACCGAGGAGAACATTATACAATAGCTATTGAAGTTGAGTCGAAAGGGCCAGTTTGCATTAGAGTGCGATATGTATATGCTGAAGAAATAGAGGGCAGCTTCTTCGACAATCCACTTGGCTGGCTGAGTTCATTCGTTTTTCCCTGACAGCAAGCCTGGTCTTGTTCTTTGAATTAGACTCTCATAAATTCCTGTTCCATAGCGGTTTCTACTGATCCAGGATTTTGCACTCTAGAAAGGGCCATATGCAGAAATGGCTAAGGCGTGACTAGGAGATTTGCAGGTGTCGGAAACAGTATGGGGCATTCTTCCACTAGCGATGGATGAGAGCGACCTCATAATGCTGCTCCTGTCCCTGTTCATATTCATTGTACTTGTAATCTTGATATTCATCGCTTTTCCATTGGAATTGGCCCTGCTCATGTCTGCTGGAATCGGACTTGCATTTGTCTATGCAGTACATGAAACAAGAAAGATGGCTAGATTGAATGCCCGAGATTGAGAGAAAAAGAGAGGGGGCTAATGCCCCCAACTGTCTAGTAAGAACCTTGATACCCATCCGAATAGACTCGGCGTTTCTTGTATTCTTCTTCATGGCGGCGGTAGAGGCGCCTGCGTCTGCCAAAGGGCCGCTGCCTCTTGCCATGGTCACCATGCCACCACAGACCCCTGCCACTCTGGAGATGCATTGGAACCTTTGTCAGGTCGACAATGACTTTCCAAGTGTTGGTCACGACTATGATGAATATGATGAAGATCCATATCCAGTCGAATGGCACGAAGGGAATCCCGTTGTCGATGAAGAAGGCCTCCAAGTCAACCAGACCCCAAGTCACTCCATCAATGCTGCCATAGAGGTAGTCTGTGGGCCAGCCCACGTTGATAAGACCCATTGCTAGCAGAATCGAGGCTATTCCCAGCACTGCTTCGAAAATCAGATTGAGGTTGTTCTCACCTGCCACTAGAAACATGCCACCCTTGACAGCACCCAAGAATAGGAGCGCTACTACGGGTCCCACGAAGGGAACGAATGCCGGAGTGTAGAGAGCCTGGATTGCTGGGTGGAGCAGGACAATTCCGAGAATAATCCCGAAGAACACATCACCCGCTGCATCAGACCTTGATTTGGGTTTGAAACCTTCACTCCCAATACCTAGGAAGCCCTCTAGAGCGGTCTTCTCGGTAGGCATCTTATCTCTATCAACCAATGTGATTCCACTGATTATCAGAATGACAAAGATAACGTTGACCAATATCATAATGGGCAGAGATGCAGGGAAATTCTCTACCTCAGAGATGACTCCCAGGGGAATGAGGAGAGCGTTGCCTACGACGTAGGCCCCGACGATGAATGCAGCTCCGACTCCAATCAGGACTAGCAGCATTCTCAACACGGGCTGGGCGTATTCAGCAGGAACCGGGCCAACTTTCTTACCGCTATCGGCATACTCGCTTGCCACGGTCTTGGGTTCACCCATCCGCTCAATGGCCATGAGCGTTGATCCTGGGGTCATTGTCCCATTCCCGATAGACTCGGCAGACTCAATGAGGTGAGTACGTATCTCTCGGAGGACATCCTCACTGCCAATTGGCAAATAGACCTTCACACGCTCAAGATACTCATCAATGAGCTTCATTGGATCCTTGGTCATTGTGTCTCGACCCCCGTTGTGATATCTCTCATCTCGTGAGAGAGGACATTCCAGGTCTGTGCCATCATCTGAAGAGCTGTGCGTCCTTCATCTGTCAAGCCATAGTATTTCTTGGGCTTTGTTGGATCTTCATAGTCCCACTCGGATACCAACAAGCCACGTTTCTCCATCCGTCTCAGCAGAGGATAGACAGTGCCCTGTTCGAGCTGCAAGAAGGAAACCTTCTGTTCCAGTTTCTTGACAAGCTCGTAACCATAAGCGGGCTCATCATCGAGAAGAGCCAGTATCGCAAGAGTGACTGCGCCGCGCTTCACTTCTTTAGCCCACCTGTCCATTTCTTGGTCTGCTTTCGACATCGATTTCACCAGAGTTGTATTGCTTTGTAATGTGCATCATTGTGCATCACACTATACTGTGTATTATATAGTGCTATGTGTCATTTACTTATAAATGTTATCAGCTAGGCATAGTGGGAAGGGGCAAGTATATGTGAGAGAAGTAGAGGAAGCAGATTAGTGGGTATAGATTATGAGAGATGAGCCAGTAATCGTAGCCGTGAAGCTTCTCCATCCTGATGCAACAGTGCCAAGACTTGCCAACCCCGGAGATGTGGCCTTCGACCTATACTCGGTCGAGGAATTGACACTGAAACCGGGTGCTTGGCATGCCGTTGCCACCGGAATATCTCTTGAAATACCTCAAGGCTACGAGGGACAAGTAAGACCGAGAAGTGGTCTGGCGGTGAAACATGGTGTGACAGTTCTCAATGCACCGGGCACCATAGACAGTGGCTATCGTGGCGAGGTCAAGTCAATCATGATCAACCACGGGAAAGAGCCATTCAAGATAACTAAGGGGATGAGGATATCTCAAATGGCTATTCGAGCAGTTCCCAAAGCCCTTTTTGAGGCGGTTGAAACTCTTGAAGAGTCTGAGCGTGGAGAGGGGGGCTTCGGTAGCACGGGGATGAAATGAACGTCTTGTCGCAATGTTTTTAATCGGCACCCTCGGTCATGACAAACTTGAATGGGCCGGTGGTCTAGCCCGGCTATTGTATCATTCCTCGGAATGGTATAGTCGATTGATACCGCATTGACAGTGCGGTGGTCACGTGTTCAAATCACGTCCGGCCCACCAATTTCTATTCCCGATTTTATTAATCTTGTAGCATGATTTGCTCAAAGGCATTATAAGCATAGAATCAGCACTTCAACATGAGAGAGTTTCAAGTGAGGTCTTGAACAACATTATGCAAACAGTAGCACTAGAGAGAGTCAGAATTAGGAAGGTATTGGACTTCCTCTCAAGGAATTACTCACGCGTCTATAGAAAAGAGTGGAGAGAAGGTGACAAGATCTTGGCGATTTTCATTCATCAAGAGTATGTCTTGAGAACAAGTAGCGACCAAACACTAGTCACAATAGTAGAGTATAATCAGTCCGACGAGAGGGGTTTGTGTACCGTCGTTGCAAGTGGGGGCGGAAAAGGGATCTTTGGGTTTGATTGGGGTTCTGGCACTGATGGAGAACGGACAGTGAGCAGCAAAGTTGAGAATCTGATCAGAACTGATGAGATGCGTTCTAGGCTATACTGCCACAACTGCAACAATTGGCAGGACTATGAAGTCAGTAGGGGACAGACAGAAGTCATCTGTAGAACCTGCGGTCAAAAGATCAAAGTTCAGTAAGAGCATACCTGAGCTAGAAATACATTCCAGCTCGCATTGGATAGCGCTTTCTGAAGACGCTCATTGCAGACTTGTCGAGCTGGTCCTGAACCTTCTTCAGATCCCCGCCAAGCGTGGCTAAGTCAGGCCTTGTCAGAACGGGTCCACTGAGAATGTGGTCTATGGACCCTGCACCTAGCTCTGAGGTTGAAACCGGCGCCCTCTGTATAATACTGCGAAGTTTGGATTGCATGCCTAGAGGATTGCCAAATGCAGCAACAAGTCCCTGTATGTCGGTTTCAGTCAGGGGTCTGAAACCAAACTCAGGGGTCGATCGGACAGACTGGACAACACTATTTGCGTCCTTGATCTCCATACCTGAGCCAACAAACTCGAAAGGATTCAGTGAGATAAGCTTCATCTGGAATGCAGAGTCTGGTCCGACAACTAGCATCTCTCCTCGGGGTGTTGTCATGACCCTCCAGCCTCTTGGTCGTTCTGAATACTGCTCGAGGATGCGAGGCACAATCTCTTCAGCGGGCTCTATCTTTGTCAATGGGTTTCAATACTATAATCGCGTTTACTCTGATAACCATGTCGTTGAAGCAGCTCATGCACTGGAATGGAAGTGGCACTAAGGCCTAAGAACCAATGCCTCTCCAAAGGGAGATTCCATATCTAGCGATCCGCGTACTAGGTTCCCTTGGGCCCCCAGCTTGGACATTATATCATCCATAGCTTGGTTAGCTTGTGCCGTTTGTTCTTCCCAGGTACCGGATGGATCACATAAGTCATCGTAAGTTAGTACATACTTGAAAGTGAGGGCCACCCCATTCGTCTTGACTCCAAGGGCCGTAAGAGTCATTCTTCGAAGACGTTTCTGGTCATCGAGGAATGGACTATAGAAGTACTCAGGAGAGTACATTACAACAGCCGCATTGCTGGCAAACGTTTCGAAGTCCTCAAAGGTTTCAAGGACAACAGGGGGGACAATGACAGGATTCTCGTTACTCATTCTTCTCATCTCTTTGTTTCCAGTGCATGAACCCCCTGTCCCCTTGGCTTCCAATGGAGCCACTGCAGGGGGTCGAGCTCAACGGGCCTTCTGGCCAGTGCCTGTATGCATTATGTTAAAATCTTATAAATATATCTATTTATTTATTTAATTAGCGCCCTGTTTATTTAATATTCTTGGAACACGTGTTCCAAATACAAATGAGTCAGAAACACGCAGGTTCAAGGAAGAGGCATCTATTGCTCTACATCACCAAAGATCGGCGAGAATGGGGTTCGATCAGAGGTGTCAAACGAGTCACATACCTTCCTAAGTCGCTTGATGTGATTCGATTTCAGAAATGCCAGATACTCAAAGAGGGCGCTGATGACCTCTGACTTTGCTCTGTTAGCAATCGATAGATAGAAACCATATGCCTTCAGACTGCGTTGCAGAGTATCATTACAAATGGACCATCTCTGGAACTGGATGCTATCAGCAAAAGGAGATGCAAACTCGAAAAGCTCCTCGTTCGGATCCTCCCAGTTGGCCTTTCGTTCTCTGCTATTCTCCACCCCTTCCAAGGGACCAGCAACCATCATATGCTCTATCCTCTCAATCAGATTCTCCTCCGATTCCTCCAATACCGTCAGCAATGCCCTGACTTCTGGCCTAGTAGCCTTTTCCAATTCTTGTTGATAGTAGGCCAAGTCATTCAGTGCTGTGGCAAGGGCGAGGTTCAGCATATGTCGGACGGGGTCCTTTCTCTCGCTCATTTTTCTAAGATATCAGATACTTCGCAAAAGAAATCAGTTTCTATGGTTGATATCTGGCTGGATCAGCCAAATAGCTCGCAATCAGCCTGTATTCTTCGGAGTCCATCGAGTCCTGCAGAAAGGGTAATCCTTCGTCAACGAAATCTATTAGAGCATGCAGTCTTATTCCGGCTTCTTTGGCCCTCTTCTTGGCGCCTTGTTGGCGGTCCAGTACCACAGCCACATCATCACAGACAACGTCCTGAACCTCTCTTCTCTCAATCTCGGCTTGCACCTGCGCGCGGGCAATGAGTTTACTTTCCATCCCGGTGACAAGATCGTCAATAATACAAAGAACATCCCCTTCCTCAACAACTCCTTCGAGGAGTGAGTGTTGCCCGTATTCTTGGATTGCTTTGCGGAGGCCATCCTCTGTCCTTACACCCAGCATTTTGCGAGTATGACACGCAGGTAGACCGGATTCGATTGAAATAGCAGTGGCAATTGGGACTCCTGCAAAGGCTACGCCGACGACCTTGTTCACATTGGGAGCATTCTCGTTCAGGAGCGTGGTCATTGCTTGACCAACTTTCTTCAAGGTTTTGGGATACGAACTCAGTAGACGCAATTGGATGTAGAACGGACTCCAGAGACCAGAAACCAGCGTCCACCCCTCTTTCTTATCTCGCGAGGCTGTGAGGAGCATTCTGTTCTGGTAGATTTCATTCATAATGTGCCTTTTCAAAATGCCAAGATTGTCAGTCATTGTCCACTCCCACCAACATCATGCTCGAGCCGTTCTTAACACTGTCGAAAGCCGTGGGAAGAGATAAGCGAGCTGAGAACAGTGCATTAGACATGGTTTCCTCAGAAGCGATCCGATGGTTATTAGCCAATTCTGGACCGTCCATTCGATTTCAGATTTTAGTAGATCTGCTTCAAGACCAAGATGTGGGGAGAGTTAGCTCTGCATTAGCAGAGCTATTGACCAGTCCTATGGTTAGTGATTGGATGAATAGACTGACTCCAGGCTTTCAGATGAAACATCTACATTCCTCTGAACCTGAAGCATTTGAGAACACCATGGGCAAATTGGGAGAACTAGGATTAAGAGCTGGTCTGCAACCATTTGATAGTAAGACCCTGCCATTTCGAGCCTGGCTGACAGATACTGCTGAGGAGGAAATAGAACATCCATTCCACGTCTTTCTGCGTACTATAGTTGCTTCCTTCTTATCATTCACAGGCTACTCCAGTACTGAACCAGTTTACAATATGCTTACAGAACGACTTGAAGCGATTTACTCCTTTGCGAGAAGCCCCGATTTCGCAGGCGTATATGTGGGTAAAAGGGGAAATGACAGTCTTGTCAATCCCAGGCTATATCTGGATCAGCGATTCGTCTTACCATGGATTCATGATCTGCGTGGCTTTGCTAGCTCAGACCAAATCCTCTCTGACCTTGATCTTCGTCAGAAGGTAGAAACAGTGGTTTCAATGGTGCTCAAGCCAGAATACCAGGAACTTCAGCCTGGTTACGGCTTCATGAAGTATAGGGACCGAGGATACAAGATTGGATGGAGCGCCCATTTGCCTGGCTTCACTTCCGAACCATCAGATGCTTCCATGTCGAATGTACTTCTTATTTTGCCCATAATGGCACCCTTCAAGACTGCCAGAAGGAGCGAGTGGTTTAGACGAATGATGGAGAAGCTTGAAGCCTGCGCGACTGAATATGAAACATATCAGTTCCCAAGAGAATGGTTGCCCGAGAAGCAAGAGGGGTATTGGGTGAATGGCGCCTACATGGCCCTTGAAGAGAATAGGAGAGAATCGTCTGCAATTGAGTCCGAGTCAACATTCAGAATGTTCAGAATCAAGCATCTAATGGAGAGGCTTCCTTAGGCTTGTTGACAGATATAATTCGTGGCGATCCTCTAAACAGCATGCTCAGAACTCGGTTCCGAGTGATCAAGTATTTCGTCAGGATGAAACCAAGACCGACTCCTAGAATGAACCTCAATGGCCAGAAGAGCATACTGTGTTCAAGACCAAAGAGTGGCAATCCAAAAGGCAGGACCATGATAGGTACAAGATAGAAAGCGAGTGGATGGACCTCATACAGCTCCTGTGAGTTTTTTCCTAGAGCCATAAACATCTTCTTGGAAGGACTCGAGTGTACTAATGCGCTTGAGGCATAGAAGACTAGCGTGCTTCCGATTATTCCCGGTATTAAGTAAATCAGCGGGCTCTTTCCAAGGTTGTCGACAGCAATGTCAGTAAACCCATTGAAATCAGAAACAACTAGTAGTATAGCAGAAAGCAGAATGAAGACGGCAGCATCACGAACCCTTGACGATGACAACCAAGGATTCAAACCCCTATACTGGCGCATGGCATTCCCAATGAACACGAATGTTGCTGCTACAAATACACTGCTTAGCCGCCAAGGAACGAGATTTGGCACAAAGAAGGACTGGATTATCAAAGCAATGACTGGAAAAGCCACTGCAATAATCCATCTGGAGTAGTAGGGAAACCGCTGCAATGCTCTATCAGTGATCACGAACAGCATTAATCCGAAGTAGAGTACCGGCAGAAACCACAGATGAGAGGCTGATAGAGGAGGACCATTCCCATATAGGAACCATAGAAACACTTCCACAGGAGTAAAGGCAGAGTCAACAGTGGATGAGAGTGGAAGAAACAGAACTATCATTATCATGGAAAGGAAAAAGTATGGAATCAGGAATTGCTTTCCTCGAGATACAGCAAAGTATCGCAAGTTACTCCTATATCGGTAATTGTTGTAGGTGAGACCAGCTAGGACGAAGAAGATGGGTATTGTAAAACTGCTCAGGTGAATCGTCACAGGATTGATCCATGGTATCATGGAGTGGACTAGTATGACGCATGTGATTCCAATGCCTTTGGTCACCTCAATCCATTCAAAC
This sequence comes from Candidatus Thorarchaeota archaeon, assembly GCA_048883405.1. Classification (GTDB taxonomy): domain Archaea; phylum Asgardarchaeota; class Thorarchaeia; order Thorarchaeales; family Thorarchaeaceae; genus SMTZ1-83. Next base: position 4,494 of record JBHLQS010000029.1, on the reverse strand, counting down.
CGAGGCAGTTGAGGCTCACTCTTCATTTCTTCCATGAGAATATCTACGCCCATGTTCCTCTGCAGAGCTTTCATTCTGTTTGGACTTCATCCTGAAGAGTCTTTAGGCGCCCCTTCAGTTGTTGTGTGATTCTGATGTCAGAAGTACTGATTCTTTCGAAGAATGAGGTGCAATCCTGTCTTCCCATGGGAAAGACAATCGAGGCAGTACGCGAAGCATACATTGCCTTTGCTAAAGGAAGAGTGCAGCTAGCACCAGTCGCGCATTTGGATGTCAAGCAGTATAATGGAGAGGTCGATATCAAGCCCGGGTATGTGGAGGATTTCGGAATCATTGGGACAAAGATTGCCAGTGGGTACTATGACAACCACCAGCTCGGACTGCCGCCAGGAGCTGCTATCATTGTCCTGATGGATTTGAAAACGAGCATGCCAATCGCGATAATGGATGGAACCTACATCACTGCCTACAGGACTGGCGCTGCTGGCGCCGTTGCAGCCGACGTCTTGGCAAGAAAGAACTCAAAGAGAGTGGGGGTTGTGGGCACCGGGACCCAAGGAAGAATGCAGATTATAGCCCTCAGAGAACTGCTCAAGATAGAAGAAGTTCGAGCATGGGATATCGTCGGAGAAGTAGCGGAACGCTACGCAAAGGAGATGGCTGAGAGTCTGGGAATAGAAGTGAATGCATTTTCGAATGTGGAGGATGTCGTTCGAGATGCGGACGTTGTTGTGACTGTGACTCCTTCCAGAGAGGCATTAGTCAAGAGTGACTGGATAGGAGAAGGAGTTCACATCAATGCCATAGGGGCCGATGGTCCCGGGAAACAGGAACTGGATCCTAAGATCGTGGCAAGTGCAGACAAAATTGTGGTGGACAGCCTTGTCCAGTGTCGAAGGATTGGGGAGATTCAGCACGCTCTAGCACAGAACCTCATCACAGAGGACAATGTACATGCCGAGATAGGCCAGATCCTCATTGGTGACAAGTGTGGTCGAGAGTCAGACAAGGAGATAACCATGTTTGACTCGACTGGTCTAGCTGCTCAGGATATTGCTGCCGGATACGTAGTCTATACGGAAGCCAAAGAAAAGGGACTGGGACTGACTACGAATCTCCTAAACATCTAGGGTGAGCGTGTCGTGGAAGAGATCAGCTTGGAGAGCATTCAGAAGGCACAGAAGACCATCAGGAAATATGTCAAGGCCACACCGCTTGTCCGTTCATATTCCCTCAGTGAGCGATGCCAGGGTGAAGTCTATCTCAAGCTGGAGAATCAGCAGCACACCAACTCATTCAAGGTGCGCGGTGCACTAAACAGAATGTCACAACTGAAGGCTAGAGAGAGGAGGAAGGGAGTTGTCACTGCCTCCTCCGGAAATCATGCGCAGGGTGTGGCATATGCAGCACAGCAGCTGGGCATACCTGCCACAATAGTCGTGCCAAATGAGGTCTCCAGGGCCAAGCTGAAGAAGGTTCGTGACTTTGATGTCGAGGTTGTCTTGGGTGGAGGGTTCGATGACGTAGAGGCCAAAGCCAGAGAAATGGCGAGGACTGAGAAGCTGACCTATGTAAGCCCTTACAATGATTATGCAGTGATGGCGGGTCAGGGCACTATTGGGCTTGAGATTATTGAGGAGCTTGACGCTTTTGACACCATCATCGTACCGGTAGGAGGAGGGGGATTGATTGCAGGCATCGCTGTGGCTGTCAAGAGCATTCGACCTGAAATTCAAGTGATTGGAGTTCAGACGCCGGGGTCAGCTACAATGTATGAGTCATGGCTCGCAGGCGAGGTCGTTGAGATAGAAGAGTCAGACACCCTTGCAGAGGCATTTCTGGGAGGGGTTGAGAAAGGGTCTCTGACGCTGGATGTCATAATGAATTATGTTGACGACATTGTCTTGGTCGATGAGGAAACCGTGGCTGATGCGATCCGCCTTCTTTGGACAGAGGAGGAACAGGTGATTGAGGGAGCAGGAGCGACCGCAATTAGTCCTTTGCTTGAAACGCCTGACCGATTCAATGGGCACACTGTTGTCTGTGTTGTGAGTGGAGGCAATATCGAACAGTCACTGTTTGACAGAATAGTTGGCAGAACCTAGCGAATCCTTTAAATTCGCTCACCAGAGTCATCGGCTCAACAGTGCGCTCGTTGTCTAGGGGCTATGATGGATCCCTGCCATTGAGCGGGGGTTTATCCCTCGGAACCGTAGAACGGATCCGGCCCGGGTTCGAATCCCGGCGAGCGCACCACTTCTATGCTTCTTCAAGTTTTCCCCTGACATAGTGTCTATACTTCATTTTCAAGGAGATTCGCCATTATTCGAAGTGTGATCTCTCTGATTCTTTCGTGGCTTAGGTCTCCCCTTTTTAGAGCTACCATGAGCGGTTTCCCCTTAAACTGCATTTGATTGGCCACTCCATTGATGAGAATAAACGTGTAGTACATGAGCTGCTCTTCGCTCAGATTTGAGGTAATTGTGCCATCTTTCTGCCCCTGATGTATTGCATTCATCCAGTATTTCTCATATGCCCATACTTGCTCTAGGTAATCAGCCAAATCTTCTTCAATGCTCTTCTTCTTCTCATCCATTCTGCTTTTCCCCCTCCTTCTTTTCTGAAGCGTTTCCTCTGCAATTCCATCCTTTTCGTGATTTATGATTGAAAACCGTCTAGAAATTTCAACGCCTAGGGGAAAGTCTATCACGGTATTGAAGAAAATCTCAGTCAGCTTTAATACAGAGTCCTTCCCAGAGAGTGACGCAAACCCCATTTCTTCAACTCTCTTTATGGCGTTTCTGAATCCCTCAATGCCTATCCCAAAGTAGATTGAATCTTTGCTACTGAAATAATTGTAAAGTGTCTGCTTGCTTACAGCAGCCTCGTCTGCTATATTTTCCATACTCACGTCATCATAGGACTTCCGTTCGAATAATTTTCTAGCAGCTTGAATTATCAGTCGTTTCTGAGTTCTCAGTTTTCGCTCAGATTTTGAAAGCCTCTCTTTGGGCGAAATCATCTTCATTCACATATTCTCAGGTTCTATGTCTTATAAGTTTATACTATTAGTATAATATTTTGACCGACGGTAAAGATTTATATAGTTGACTGTAAGTCTAATATTTAGACTGTTGGTAAACGGTGATTGTGATGAAGACACTAGTAACCTACTATTCACAGACTGGCAACACGAAGAAAGTTGCTGAGGCAATATTTGGAGAAATCGAAGGACCAAAAGAGATCATTCCCATCGGACAGGTGGCATCGGTCGATCAGTATGATGTAATCTTCGTTGGTTCGCCTATCGAGCAACATGGTCTTGTTAAGATGGTACGATCTTTCCTTCAGGATGGAGGGCGAGGAAAAAAGATAGCGCTTTTCATAACCCACGCCGCGCCTGAACACTCTGAAATGGCTGCTAGCTATGTCAGTCGATGCAAAAGCCTTGTTAGTGAATCCTCCGAGCTTATAGGCTTCTTCAACTGTCAAGGAGAGCTTTCGGAATCTCTTGCAAAACGCATGTTGAACTCTGGAAACGCACAGCTGCGACGGTTCGCTGAGATGAGAATCCTGACTCTGCGTCAACCGGATGAACAGAGAATTGAGAATAGCAGACAATTTGCGAGGGAGATGAACGAGAAGATCAATGCCTGCCTTGCGGGCAAATTGGTTGCTTGAGTGGGCGGTGAAATCTACAATGATTGATGTTATTGCAAAGACGCTATTTGGACTTGGATTAATATTCATCATAGTGAAAGGCATTGGCAAGAGACCATCTGGTACTTACAATAAGCTATACATTCTTCACAAAGCTGGGGCAGGTTTGGCAACAATTTTGGCCTTTGTTCATGGATTCACTATTGAACCACAAAATCAAGCATATGTTCTGACTGGATGGTTCCTAGGACTCACATTGCTTCCTCTTTTCATTCTCGGCGTATTCCTTGGATTCCAGAATGGTTGGGTTCCGTTTGATGAGGAAAAGAATAGGAAGTACAGGAATCTAAGGATAGTAAAATGGGTTCTTACTGTGCTGGTTATAGCTGCTTTTGCTTCCCATTATCTGTTCTCCAATTGAGTACAATTGAGTTGGCGGATTCAAGGCCGCTAACTCATCTGTTTATTTTGGATATTCTATTGGAATCCTCGATACACTAAATGAATGGACACGAACTGATCGTGCCCGGGTTCGAATCCCGGCGAACGCACCATTTCTTCTTCAAATCGATTCAATCCATTGCAGGGCAACAAAGAACTGAAGAAAGATGGAAGTTCTTATCTGTGATGGGCAGGAGAATGAAGACAAACGACTTTAGTGATGCCAATGGGTCATAAGAGAGCAGCAACATTTGCAGTGGGCGGAGTCCTCATAATGCTCTCGTTCTACACGGTAATGGAATCATTCAGGGCCATAGGTGGAGGCGGTCAACTGATGCCATTGGCGCTAATATTGGCGGCAATTGGCTTCTACTTGGTAGGATACAGCTTTGA
>JBHLQS010000028.1:18334-21511 GCA_048883405.1 Candidatus Thorarchaeota archaeon | reverse complement strand
TAGCGCGGCATGTTCTGCGCATCCGTTGGTGTCTGGACATCAATTAGAATTATGTCTGCATCCCTCAAGACTTCGATATCATCAGTCACGCTGAAACTGCCTTTCTTGACAACTTTGGCAATGAGTTCATCCAGACCAGGTTCAACTCCTTCAATCGGAGACCTGCCGCTATTAATAACATCAATCTTCCATCCGGAACGTTTAGACCTTCTCTGGAGACCTACCACCTCGTAGCCATCAACGTCAGCTATTAGGGCTGCAGCAGGGATGCCAACATAGCCCATGCCAACCACAACGACTTTTGTCATCCTAATTCCTCCAGTCGATTCGGACACCAACGCCCTTGCGACACCTGTGCGCCACGCTTCAACACACAAAAAGGTTGCCCATTGACTATGGATGTACTAGGGCATCTATTCGACTATGTCACGTCCACTACTTCTGAAACTCTCTTGACGGATTTCTCGTAGAAGTCTGGATCATCTATGTGAAGCTTAATAGCTCCTTCAGGACACACCTCAATGCAACGTCCGCAACCTCGGCATTCGTCGCTGATTACAGATCGGTCGTTCATAAGACTGATTGCGTTTGCGAAACAGATTCCCTCAGTACAAGTTCCGCATCCAACACAGGCATCTGTTACTTCTACGCGGACTCCTACCATCTTGGTAATCTTCCTGGCAATGTCAGGATTCACATCCTGAACGACCCGCCAGAGGCAGCAACATGGGCAGCAATTGCACACAGTAAGTAGCCTCTCTCCAGGATTGACACCAAGCCACATGGCATCCAGCTTGTTGCGCCCAATGAGATGAACTAGCCCTTTATCATCACACTTTCTGATGTACTCGTGTGCCTCCTCCTTGGAAACAGCACGTCCAAGGTGAGGATTGATGGTTTTCGCAGCCTCTCCCATGAACAGGCATCCATAGTCTATAGGATAGTCTTCACATTTCATCGAGTCACGACAGATGCAGAAGTCCATAATCCAATGGAAGTTCGCCATGTCGATGAAGTGATGCACAATCTGTGACGGAAGCACTGTTTCATTGGGCTGTTCAATAGATTGGTTGACCTTAATGACCTGTTTGGCCACCGTGTTCTTCGGCAAGTAGATGATATCATCGCCATGAAATAGCATGTAGTCGATGATTCTGCCTACAATCGGGATTTTGGTCGCCTTTGCAATCAATCGAACATTTGGAAACGTCTTCTTCAGCATCTGGACAAACCAAAGCGGACGAGGCATAGTGAATCGATTGCCCTGCTACTGATATTGTTTCCTAATCAGCGATGCCTCCATCATGCCACTCAGAGAAGGAGAAAGAAAAGAAAAATAGGGCACATGTGAGACTGGTCTTGCGAGGTTAGATTGGGTGGAACCTATTGGCACAATTACAAGATACTTCCCTCTCCTAGATCCAGAAACAAGGAGAATTATTGAATCAGTCATGGGTAACTCATACAATTTACGCAACTTTGCTCACGCCTTGAGCGATGGTGTATGCCAGCTAAAGGCACCAGATCAGACTGTTTTCCTAGCTGTCCACTTTGCTGCACTCCTTTTCGATTTCAAATCGCTAGATAAGATAGCCAAAGTTCATGGAAAACTGTCCATCATTAGACCAAACCTCTTCTATGGCAGTGCCCTTCAAGGTGATCCTAGCTACTTCGCGAAAGTTCGAGAATCAGCCAATGAGGTTCTATCCGCTCATCCGCCGGATTGGTTGACACTTGAGATGTTGATGGTCAAGCTAGAAGCTGAGACTTCGGAATATCCCACACAGGTATATGATACCTCAACATATGATGCAATTGTGAGTCTAATCGAAGAGAATCAGGATTTCGATTTCTATGTTTCAAGATTGAAAGACACTATGACTACACGTGCGATCAGAGATGGAGATGTTGGTGGGGCTCTGGAGTTGAATCAGGAAGCTATCGAAAACGCAGAGAAAAATGACGATGTCAATCGACTCGCACATCTGCTTCGAACCAGAGCAGGCATTATTCAATCCACAAATCGTTCTGAATCTCGGAAATTGCTTCATCGAGCCAAGAGCCTCATGGATTTGATGGGCGACCAAGGTGGACTCGCTGATGTTCTATTCCTTCTCAGTAAGCTTGACTCTATTCGAGGTGACTATGACTCTGCAATCGAGCACAATCTTGAAAGTGTCAGGCTTTGGGAGTCTGTTGGGATGCCTACAGGTATGTCCGCATTGACTCTTTCCACGCTTTACAATTCGATAGGCGATTGGGACTCAGGTATGGAATGGGCATTAATGGCTGAAGGTGAATTGGCAAGTAGACCAGTCTACCAACCGAGAGCAATTCTAAATCAGGCATGGTCTATGACTCTGCAGCGAAAGCTACCTGAGGCTCGCCAGACTCTCGACAGTGTTCGTGAATCGATGATAAAATCTGGAATCGAATCAAATCTGGGTTGGCTGTATTTCATCAGTAGTGTTGTCGAAGCAGCAGAAGAAGACTACTCGTCAGCTGCAATGAGCGTTGAGGAGTCTCTAGACATCTATGAGAGGAGTGGTGGCTTCGTTAGCTTCTACATTTGTCTGCACCATCGGGCTAGTATCGAGGTCTATTCAGAGCAGGAGGATCCATCGAGCGACTACGAATCAACGGGACCATGGCTTACTCTTCTCGAAGAAAAAGCACATAGTGAGGACTTACCAGGTATTCTTGGAAGGGCACTCTTGCTCAAAGCAACCTCTCTTCGAACGAAAGGAGCCGATTCAGAGTCATTGAGGGTGATTGAACAATTAGCCTCGCTGGTCAATGAGTGGAATCTGGAGTTCCTAAGACCTGCGGTCGAACGTTTTATTGACTCGGAAAATTGAGTCTCAACGACCTGACTGCAATCTAGTCATCGGACTTACGCTTCTTGGATTTCTTTTGACTCCTCTCCGCAATGTCCTCCGGCGTTGGTTCAACATAACGATCAGGAGAACATAGAGGGCATATGCAGCCTTCTGGGTGATCGGCAAGATGACTTATCGGCTGGTCTAGTGATAGCGGCTCGGGAGATCCTTCGGGGTAGTCGGTCAGAGTCCTCCATTCACGTGCAGGTCTCTCAGGGTCTATGCCACCATCCGGATGGTCCGTCGGCTGGTTCCATTGAGGCACGGGCTTCTCAGGATCTATACCTCCGTCAGGATG
>JBHLQS010000028.1:0-18234 GCA_048883405.1 Candidatus Thorarchaeota archaeon | reverse complement strand
TGGTTCCACTGTGGTACAGGTCTCTCAGGATCGATGCCACCGTCCGGATGGTCAGTTGGCTGGTTCCATTGAGGCACGGGCTTCTCAGGATCGATGCCACCGTCCGGATGGTCAGTTGGCTGGTTCCATTGAGGCACAGGTCTTTCAGGGTATAACATGTCTTCAGAATAGTCAGTTGGAGGACCCAGTAATATCTCATCATGTGGTCCTCCAGTTGTCCTCATCGCTACTTCATATTCTCTCCGCCTCATCGTTCTGACATTGAGGAACAGGGTGCGTATTGCTACCAAACCGATACCCGAAGCTGCGATCATGACACCCCATATCAAAGGTGGAGGAAGTGGAGGTGGAGGCGTGACGTCTGGATTTGAGGTTCGAATCGCGTACACAAATGCGTCAAAACCTGTCGTGTCAGTTGGAGATTCAGCAAAAGGGAAGTCGGTCGAGCGGGTTATCCCACAAACAAATGTGTCATTTTCGGAGCCTACCACCATTGAACGTATCTCATCATTTTCGGCACCACCAATATATGTAGAATACAGAACAACGGTCCGATTTGTCTTGAAAATGAACCCATCAGCCCCGCCGCTATTTTCACCAGAGGCTCCTGGGAAATCTTGTGAATATGTTTCTCCTGCAACTGTTATGCGTCCTGCTGCATCAACATCAATACAGTACCCAGTGTCTGCCCCTCCGCCTCCTACAAAGGAGCTGAAGTCAATGCCAGCACCATCGTATGAGATTGCTGTAATGTAACAGTCACCAGATCCGCCATAATTGCCAGTTAAAGGTGACACATTGTGAAAGTTGGGTGATTCGGTTCTTCCTGTTACGTATGCAGTACCAATTGAATCAACGCATATGGAATAGCCCAAATCGGAATTGCTTCCACCTAGATATGTTGAGTAAACCACATTCCATCCTGAATCGATTTTCAGAACAAAAGCATCCAGGTTTCCGCCGCCAAAGGTGCTTTGAAGTGGGCTAATGAGCGAGAGACCTCCACCTGTGTTACCTGTGACAACTACATTACCTGAATCATCGATAGCGAGATCTCTGACTTCCTCCTCCTGACTTCCGCCAAAGAATGTGCTGAATAGAAGCGTATCGCCCGCTGCGGAGATACATGCAACAAATCCATCATAGATTCCAGTGCTATGATCATCATCTATGGCATTGACTGTAGGGAAGACCCTTGAAGCAGTTCTTCCACCGATGTACATATTTCCATCAGCATCTAAAGAAATCGAATAGGCAATATCCCCGCTTTTTCCCCCAAAGTATGTAGAATACTCTAATTGCATTGAAGAGTCCAGTTTCAGAACAAAAGCATCGCCTTGGTCTTCACGGTACTCTCCTCTCAGAATACTCTCATTCTCCGGATAGGAATACAGTGAATTTGCCGTCGTTGGAAAGTCATTCGACTTCGTATTTCCTGTTAAGTATACATTGCCAGCTGAATCGACCGTGATATCATTACCAACGTCATTAGGCTGAGTAGGGTAAGCGCCAACATAGCCCTGTCCGCCACCGATAAAAGTGGAATATGCAATGGTTCCGTTTGAGTCTATTTTCGTAACGAAGACATCATCTCCTCCATTCAACGATGAATTCATGGCATTTACCACAGGGAAATCTTGGGATGCAGTTCTTCCAGTGATATAGAGGTTCCCAGCCGTATCACGTGCAATCGCAAGTGCTTCATCTCTATTAGATCCTCTCATACACCTAGACAGCAGAACCTCATCATCTTGAGAGGTGAGAAATTCTCCATCAGTTCGATTTCGGAGACTAAACCTCATCAGACTTTCTGAGGCGTTCGATTCCTCCTTTATCCAATCAAACATATCAGTTGCTTTGAACATCTTTGAAACTGCTGCAAAATCAGATTCGTCATCAGAGAACACTTGGCAGATTATACCTTTAGATGGATCATCAAACATCATGTCTATTCCAGGTAGGACTTCTTGATAGAGTACCGAACGATAACTCTGCACGTTTGTGTAAGTACCTCTACTTCCAAGGTAATAGTTGGCAATGTGGCCAGTCCTATCTTGACCAATTGGCTCAAGACATATCGACTCATCAAAGACAATAATATCATTGGGAGGTGAACTGCCAGACCAAAGTGCAATCCTGTTCGTTCCTAATCCAATATGTCCTCCATCCACTTCGGCATAGAAGTGGATGCTCGAATCGCTGATTTGGCCTTGGTTCTCATAGAATTCTCCAGTAATCTCAAGATACTCTGATGAGACTTCGACTGAGGGGCTGTCATCAAGACTCACCATGGACTTAACATCATTGCTCCCTCCCGCAATTAGAGGTGAGACAGTGATGAAGACTAGAAGAAGCAAACCGATTGAGAGTTGGAGAGTCCTCAGAAAGAAATGCTTTCTTGCCCTTGCCAGCCTCATCATTCGTCATCCCCTCCTTCATCTGCATCTTCGACAATCATGGGTCCATCAACGGGTGCGTCGGTAACCGATTCGGACTGGATGTCTTCCGTCAGTTCCTGCAGAGCTCTCCGTGTCGCCTCAATATCCTCAGCTTGTATCCTAGCTTGTTCCTCAGCAGCTATCTCTGATTTGGGTCGGACTAAATACACGATTAGCGCTGCAACTGCAATTATGGCTGCGGCTGTTATCAGAGGCGAATTAAAGAGGAGCAGTTCATTCAAAGGTACATTGGAGTCCAATGGATCAAAACCGTTTGCTACTTCCCACTCGTCAGGATATGAGTCACGATCCGAGTCTGGATTATTGGGGTATGTTCCAAGTAGGTATTCATCTTTATTACTCAGCCCATCCAAATCGAGGTCCTGGAAGGAATCATCAAGGAGTGGATTCAAGCCGTTGTGATACTCCCATCCATCTGGCATCGAGTCAGAGTCGCTGTCAGGATTCAGCGGGTCCGTTCCTAATGCTCTTTCTTGGAATTCCATTAGATCGTCTTCATCCATATCTCCACGGTCGTAGACCGCAGCCACGAACACGTCCCAATTGTAGAAGTATCCGGCTTGAAGGGAATCGTCTGTCACAGGAAAATCATTGGACTTCGTCATGCCGCAGATGACGAAATTCCCCTTATCATCAAGATCAATCCAACCGGAGTCTTCGTTTCCATTGCCTCCAATATAAGTGCTGAAGAGAAGCCGGTTGCTAATGATATCTAGTCTTGATACAAAGCAGTCTATGAAGGTATTCTCGTCTATGTCTATCTCCCCATCAAGCTCATCGTCAAAAGCATTTTTCATTGGAAAGTCATCTGAACTAGTTCCTCCCTGGATGACAACGTGACCCCATTCATCCAGACAAATACCCCTTGGTTCGTCGTCGTGATTGCCTCCAAAATACGTTGAATAGAGTAGTTCACTTCCTTGCTCATTCATTTTCAGCAAGAATACATCTAGATTGCCATTCGAATCCTCATCATATGGCGCAACACAGGGAAAGTCTCCTGATTGAGTGCTCCCAGTGACATAGAGATTGCCAGCGCTATCGGAGACGCAACAGCGGCCTGAATCAGTTCCTGTTCCACCAATCAAGGATGAGTAGATGATTTCGCTTCCATCGGCCTCGATCTTAGCAATGAATCCATCCAGGGTTCCATTCAGAGTCCTATCATAGGCGCCGTCTGAGCTTGAGAAGTCAATTGAACTAGTTTCTCCCGTAATGCAGACTTTACCATCTAACCCGAGTGTGATATCATAGCCCTTGTCACCCCCACTTCCGCCGAAAAATGTCGAGAATTCTAAATCGCTCCCATCGGCATTCAGCTTGAAGATGAAAGCATCAGTTCCACCATTCAAGACTCCGTCAATAGCATTCACTTTTGGGAAGTCATTTGATTGGGTGTATCCCGTTACGTAAACATATCCGCTAGAATCCACAACCAGGGAGTATGGATGTTCATCGCTTGAACCTCCTATGTACGTAGCGTAATGAATTATGCCGGTATGTGGATTTAACTTCATTACGAAAACGTCATTGTTGCCCCCGTTGAACGTTTCATCATATGATCCCGGAGTAGCGAGATCTGTGGAGCTAGTAGATCCTACAATGTACACACTACCCTGATCATCAACATGCATCTTAGCAGGAAACTCTAAGCCATTGCCTCCGAGAAACGTGCTAAACATGTATTCCGTTCCATCCGCAGTAGTCTGAACAAGTACGATGTCAGACTCTCCTCCTCGATATGTGTCGTAAATTGCGTCGACCATAGGCCAATATTGTGTTGAGGAGTAGACCAATGAATAGACAGTTCCATCTGGTCCAATGCAGGAGTGAGCACCTCTATCGTCGTCCGATTGCTTAGCGTCATCTCCGCCCAAATAAGTTGAGAAGTAGAACGACTCTGAGATAGACACTTGATTTGGACCAATTTCTGACTCTACTTCAAACCGATATCCATTTGTCGTGTTTGGTAAGCAGCTGAATAGCATAATCAGAAAAAGGGATGCAAGCACCACTCTACCAGATTTCAACCAATTCTCCTCTACACTCTTACCTGCCTTCCTCCAGTTGCCATAGACTCATTTCCTTAAAAACTAAGTTACAAGTTCCGGAGCTCTGACAATTAACAATTGCGAAATACTTCAGGCAAGATTTATACCAAAGGAGAGAGTAACCACACTTTGGCTTCGCAACAGGCTAAGCAATGGGTTAGGTAGCGTCTGAGTACCACAGGGCATACGTTGGTGTGCAAGGTCTTAGGAGAGGAACCCAGAATGGGATGCAAGAAGAATCGCTTCAAGAAATTCATGGTATCTATTATAGCATTCTACTTCATGCTGTTTCTGTTCCTAGCTCCTATCGCTATCGCTCAACCGGGAGCAAATGCAGACACTTGGATGGGGCCTCACTTGGAAAAGATTAGATATGTCTATCTTAACATCAGTGACCCCGTTGATCCGGATTCTGATCAATTTAGGGCTCCGATACAAGCACTGATTGATGGCGATATAGACGTCATGACCACGCAAGCCTACCTTCCTGATGATATAGAGGCTCTACGAACGACTCCAAATGTGGAACTCGTTGAGTTCTATCGCTTTTCGGTCTGCTATGCCGATATCAATTGTGCTAGGTGGCCCCTGAACATCTCTGGTGTTAGAAAAGCGCTTCATCTAGCCATCGACAAGAATGCCATGGGTGCTATTCAAGGATTGCAGCCTCAAGACTCCAACTTTGTCGCACCATTCCCATTTTCAATTGAGGCAGATATGACACATCACTACTACGAGGCAGAAGTGAGTGAGGGAGCTTCTCTACTTGATTCTCTTGGTTTCGTTGATATCGACTCCGATGGATGGAGAGAAGGACCTGGCGGGATTGAGATACCTGCCATAGAAATCAAATTCTGGAGGAGCGAGGTGGGCGGCCCGCTGAATGAGGACAATGCAAATCTAATTGTAGATGCCCTTCACAATTTGAATCTCACTGCATACTCAACTCGAATATCCGATGAGAGCCAAGCGTATGCTTTGTTAAGCTCCTTCGATTTCGATATCTATCTATTTGGATTGATTGCACATGACATGACTCTTGATTCATGGGTTAACTTTTGGCTTGAGCAACCAGGTTGGTCGAATGCTACATTCGAAGCACGCGCAGACGTGGCACTACATTCGGTAGATTACAATGAAGTTATGGAAGCGATGAAGGAACTGCAGAGCATCCTTATTGAGGATGCTCCTGGCATCTTTCTCATTCGTTTTCCGCTTTACTCAGCCTATCGCAAAGGCCAATTCAATGGAATTGTAGACCATCTAGCTTATGGTCCTCATAGTTTCTTCACAGGACTCAATGCTTCAGGGGATTCAGCTAGTGGAACAATAAGATTTGGCACCACGCATGCAGGAGATGCTTCACATGAAACTATCCAGCTCCAACCTAAGACCTGTGATGTCGATGTATGTTACTGGTTCTCTGTCAAGAATCACATGGAACTGATGTATGATTCTCTTGCTATGATCGGCCCCGATCTCAATGTCATCAATTGGTTGGCAGAGAGCTATTCAATAGAAACTCATGATGATAATCCCGCGATTCCTGATGGAAACACAAGAATAGTGGTAGATCTGGTCCGCAACGCCAGATTCAGTGATGGTACAAGGTTGACTGCAAGGGATGTCCTCTATTCCATACTTTGGTTCAGTGAGAACTTCAACTATCAAGAGACATACGGAGATGCCTCTCTCCCCTTTGACATTAGCAGTTGCTTTGCGAGTGGTCCGTTTCAAGTTGAACTGCAATTGACCACCGAGTCGTTCTGGCATTGGTACAAAATCTGTTTCACGCCAATTATTCCATTCCACGCGCTTGACCAATATGATCGGGTCTCCTCTTCTGGTTTCAGTTTCACACCTGAAGATTTCAATGAGAATCTAGTTGTTTCAGGGCCCTTCATGGCATCTGAATGGGTGTTGGGCGAATACATTGACATTGTGCCGAATCCATTCTATTGGAAGAAGCCACCGAAAGCAACTCCCACAACCTCTACACCAATCACAACAACTAAGCCCCCGCCATCTCCATTCCTGCCAATAATTGCTGGTATCGCTGGAGCGGCAACGGTCATCACTGTTGGAGGATTTGCGATTCTACGGAAGGACTGAATGAAACACGGAAATCGAAACTCAAATGAATTCAGGACTAGGTTAATAGCGTCATTTGCAGCTTGGCATCTGCGATGACAGTTCAAGATATACTCCTCCTAGGCAATCCCATCCTCTATGCGATTTCTGAGCCGGTAGAGAGGGAAGAGTTCTCTGATGTTGAATCAATCTGCCGGGACCTGCACGACACAATGATGGAGTTTCGACGCAAATACGGGGCTGGAAGAGCGATTGCTGCTCCACAGATAGGGGTGATGAAGAGAATCATCTACATGCACATCGATATGCCACATGTGTTCATCAATCCCGTACTTGAGAATCTCAGCAAGGATTTGCTTGAAGTGTGGGATGATTGCATGTGCTTTCCCGACTTATTGGTTCGAGTCAGGCGGCACAAGACATGTACAATTCGGTATAGGGACATGAATTGGGAATTGCAAACCATGAACCTAGAGGACTCGCTTTCAGAGCTCATCCAACACGAGTATGACCATCTGGATGGTGTTCTCGCGATTTCAAGAGCTATTGATTCCAAGTCCTTCGCATTACGAGGACAGGTAAAACCTGGTCTAGTGATGGATTGAGGAGTTTCCTTCATATAACCATAGCCTCTTATGCGCCATGTCGCAAAGCGATACAGGAGGATTAGAGAGTGAAGGTCGCTAGGGTTCTCATCATTCTGCTCATACTAGCTGGCGTTCTCATTACTGCACTCGGCGCCATCTATGGATGGTGGCTCGGACAGATTATCTTCCAGAACATGTATGAGGCAAAAGCTGGAGTTTCATTTTGGAACACATGGACCCTGGAGTGGAACCTATTCTACGCGGCCATACTTCTGACACTCCTAAGCATGATCTCCAGTTTCATCACCTTTCAACGATCGACCTTCATCTCATTCATGTCTGCTCTCTCGCAGACTGGTGGAATGGTCAAGAAGCTAGAGATGCGAACCGCTCTGTTCTGGCGACTGGCTCAGGTTACAGCACTTTTCATATACTATGTAGCCACCGGCGGCTATTCGGTGACCGGACAGAACGTAGCATTCCTCATGATGTTGATGGCAGATGGGTCAATATCCATCTCCCCAGGGGAAGTCAATACGCTCTTTACACTCCCCTTCGCTCCGAACACCTCTTCAGCCGATGTTATTGCCCTTGTGCCAGCAATGGAGGCGTATCAGCTATACATGGGTCTGATTGCAACCTTTCTCGTGTTCCTAGCAGCACGAATCGCACTTAGTCTTGTGACTGATCTCATGCTAGCAAATCGTGATATCTTCATTGTGATTTCCAAAGGTCTCCTTGTTGCATCAATGGTTATCATTCTAGAATTGCTTAGCGTTCCAATGTGGACCGTGAATGCAGGCACTTATCTGACATATATAGCGCTCATCGTGGCACTTGCCGCCTCTTTCTTAGGTGCCTTGCTCTTCATGGTTATGCGAATGCGTTCAGGTGATGCTCAAGCACGGCTTCGTGGTAAGATAACTCAGCTTGAGGGCGACCTAGCAAGATTGCAGGGAGAGCTAATGTCGCTTCGACAGGAGTATGAGGCTGGTGCCATCGACATGCAGGACTACAAACGTAGAGTGACGTTGTTGATGGAGGATCGTGCGAACATCAGCGGCGAGCTGCGCCGTTTGAAGATAGAGCGAATGATTCCGATAATTGGTCCCCAGAGAAAGTTTGGGTTCATTGCAGTCTTTCTCATAGTTGCAGTAGTATCGGCACCAATTGCCCAAGTACTTCTCTATGACATTCCGATGCAGGGCGACCGGTACATAGACTGGAAATTTGGATACGAAACAAAGAAGGAGATTGACATCACAAATTGGGCGGCGGGACTAGACGATATGGAGATCCTGACTCTTGATGATTTGACTGTCAATGCCACACCAGAGGGTGAAGTGGAGTCCTTGACTACTGTTCGACAATGGGATGAAACTGCAAGTTACTACCGGATGAAGAACCAAATTGGCACTAACTGGATGCAATTGGCAGATTCAGATATTGTGTATCTTAAGGGCCATGAATACTGGATTGCTCCATTGACTTTTGACTATGAAACCATTTCTGACACCTTCATCACTCAACATCTTATCTACACACACACAGAAGGACTGGTCGTTCTCGATGCCTACAGCGGTGACATTATCGAAGGGGACCACCTAGTTGCTCTTCTGAATAGGACTAGTACTGTCAATACATACTACGGTGAAGGTGCTGGGTTCTCAGATGTCGTATTCGTCAATATGCCTGGATTCACCGAGATTGGTAATGACACCTTTCCGGGACAGCCGGATTACACACTCAGGGGCTTCGAGTCGTTCTTCTACGTTCTCACCATGGGTCCAGAGGCTTGGTCTTTCTTAGGACGCGATATGGATATGCTGGTCCAGAGGGATGTAGTTGCCAGGGTCCAATCTGTCATGCTCCAAGGGCTAACAGTTGATAGTGACCCGTATATCGTGGTTGCCCCAGATGGGACTCTATACTATGCTGTATCCGTCTTTATTGACTATCCCTTGGCGACAGGATATGCACATGAGAACTACGTTCGCTTTATGGGTACTGTGCTAGTAGATGTTCAGACTGGGGAGCTCGATTTCTATAAATCACCCGTCGAGGGAGATTTCTTCCTAGATAACACCTACAAGAACTACTATAATTGGAAAGATACACCCAATTGGCTCCAGTCACAGATGAAATGGCCTGAAGATCTTTATGAGCGACAGCTAGAAATAGCGTATATCTATCACGTTCATGATGGTTTCATTTGGAAAGGCGGAAATGACTTCCATCAAGCTCCTGCGGGTTCTGATACTAGGTACATCATTATGCGAATTCTCGGTGAGGAGCGTTTTGTTGCCATGCATAACAGTGAGTTCTTGGAATCCGCTGGACGAAATCTTGCAGGGATATACGTCATGGGCTGTGGTGACAAGGACTTCGGAGTCTTGCGTTTCTTTAAAGCCGGTGAGGAAGGATACTCGACCTTATTGGGACCAACAGCAGCGGTACAAGCATTCGAAACAAATGATGCAGTCCGGACCCAGTTGCAGCTTTGGGGTGCCCATAGATACGGCAACAGACTGCTATACCATCTCGGTGGGGACTTGTTCTTTGTAATTCCGGTATTCTTAGAAGTCGAAACATCAGCTGATAGGGTGATTGAGAAGCTAGGCGGTGTAGGACTAGTTGATGCGCAGACTGGCGAACGCGTGACACTCGGAGCTAACGTTGTCGAGGCATACTACGAAATGTTCGGACTGCTTAACCAGACAACAGTTGGAACTGGAGAGGTAGGCTTTGAAAGCGCAGTGTTCAGCCCGATCACAGTCAGCTCAGGCGACTCTGCCAATCTCGTGACATTGCTGCGAAACAATGACAATGTAAGTCATGACTTGACTCTGGACATTGTGATTGCTACCGGCAACTTCTCAGTCAACTGGCACGGTGCAAATGTAGTTCCTACAGCGTATCCGTCGAACACGACCTTTACTCTCAATATTGGTAATGTAGGTCCGGGTGACCTCTATGGAACAACGCCACTGGTTACTGCATACTTGCCAACAGGACTGGTTGTGGCTCAGTATTTGGTACAGCTAATCCTGAGGACTGAAGAGGGAATTGTAGACACAATTAACCTGATTCTAACGGTGACATGAGCAGGGGCCTCTAAGAACGGAGATAGTTTCGATACCAATCCACAGTGCGTTCGAGTCCATCATCTAGGGTGACTGATGGAGTGAAATCCAGGATTTTCTTGGCTCTCTCTCCTGAGCCAATACTCTCCTTGATATCGCCCTGTCTTGCGGGCCCATGGACAATCATTGATTTAGATTCAGGCACCAGTGCTAAGACTCGGTCTGCCAGCTGGAGTACAGAGATTACGTCATCGCCTGCTACATTCAGTATTTCGCCGACAGCTCGATATGACTCTCCCGCAAGTCGTGTAATCTCTACAACATCGTCGATATGAATCAGACTTCTGGTTTGAAGTCCATCCCCATCCACTGTAATCGGCATGTTCCGGATAGCATTATTGATGAAGATTGAAACAACCCCGCTGTAAGGTGAGAAGGCCTGTCTCGGCCCATAGATATTGAAATACCTCAAAATCACAGTCTCAATTCCATAGGTGTTGTGATACGCTCTGAGATACATCTCTGCAGCAAGTTTTGATGCTCCATAGGGGCTGAGAGGCTCAACGGGTGTTCTCTCATTGACCGGTATCTCTTCTGGCATTCCGTAGACTGCAGCACTTGAGCTGAAAACAACTCTTCTCGCTCGATTCAATCTTGCCAATTCAAGCATCTTCAGAGTGCCAGTTGCATTGATATTATGTACAAGGAGTGGATTTTCCACAGATCGCGTGACTGATGATATTGCTGCCAGGTGGTAGATGACATCTACTTCGAAATCAAGTTGTGAGGCTATGTCATCATCCATGATGCTGCCTGTAACAAGCTTGAATCGAGGATTCATCAGGGCTGACTCGAGATTCTTCTCCAATCCGTTACTGAAATTGTCAAGGCCTATGACTGAGTATCCTATATCCAGCAAGTGGTCTACGAGATTGCTGCCGACAAATCCAGCACAGCCGGTCACAAGAGCCATTTCCACCATAGTTCTCACCTTGCAAAGAAGTGCTCACCTGCTATAGTCCTTTTGCCTTCGGCCAGACCGATGCGTTGATGTGTTGGTATTGCAAGCTCCTATATCGATATGGCTGAACCCGAGGATGATATGACTGGCCCATTTTTCGTCTACATCATAGAGACCGCAGAAGGCACATTCTATACTGGTCAGACAAACAACCTCTATCGACGATTCACCGAACATATGTCAGGAAACTCCAAGGGTGCCAGATATTTGCGGGCTCACAAGCCAGAATTCTTGGTATATCTAGAGGAGTTCGAAACACGAGGAGAAGCAATGAAGCGTGAACGTAGAATTCAACGAAGCAGGAAGTTGAAACTTAGTCTGGTAGGTTCGCGCCGCGATATTCGTGAGGTCATAGAATCTGAAAAAAGCTACCGATAGTTTCGCGAAGCTTTCTTATCATGGATTAACACTCGATTCTCAAGGGAGTCTGGAATGACAGAACTTGTTCTTGCTATTGATGCCGGGACCACAGGGGTCCGCTCTATGTTCTTCAAACCCACTGGTGAGGTAGTTGCTAGAGCCTACGAGGAGTTTGAGAACTATTTTCCAAGACCCTCTTGGGTGGAGCAAGAGGCAATAGATTGGTGGACATCCACATGTAGTACTATATCCGCCTGCTTGAAGTCAGGTTCGGTCAAAGCAGAGCAAGTTGTTGGTATCAGTGTGACCAATCAACGTGAAACCATCGTTCCCATTGCAGAGAATGGTGAGGCTTTGCGAAAGGCGATTGTATGGCAGGACCGTCGGACAGTTCCAGAGTGCGAATGGATAAGAAACCAGGTCTCACAGGATGAAATCTATTCCATAACTGGGCTCACTGTGGATCCCTACTTCACAGCACCCAAGATACTCTGGATCAAGAGAAACCAGCCTGAACTATTTCACGAAACTCACAAATTCTTGTTGGTCCATGACTATCTTATTTTCAAGCTCAGTGGCCTGACTATCACTGACCACTCCAATGCCAGCAGGACCATGCTCTTCGACATTTCGAAGGCCAATTGGTCCAGAACAATGCTTGATGGTCTAGGCATACCAAGGGATAAGCTTCCTGACCCCATTGGTTCGGGCGTCAAGGTGGGAGAAATCAGTGAGCAAGCATCGAAAGAGTCTGGCCTCATTCCTGGCACTCCGGTCGTGGCTGGTGGGGGCGACCAACAATGTGCTGCACTAGGTGTGGGAGTAGTACGTCCGGGCTCATTCAAATCGACTACAGGCACTGGCACTTTCATGCTTGCATTTTCTGACACTCTCAAACTCGATTCGCAGCGAAGGGTCCTATGTAGTCGCCACGTGGTGCCTGATGCTTTTGTTGTGGAGGCATCAATGTTCACGACAGGCTCAGCACTACGCTGGTTTCGTGATAATCTTGGCAGCGTTGAGATTGAAGTCGCTGAGGAACAGGGAATGGATCCCTATGAAGTTATTACCGAAGGTGCAGCACAGATTCCTGCTGGTTCTGAGGGGGTGCTTCACATTCCTCATTTTGTTGGTGCAGGAGCACCATACTGGAATCCTCACGCCAGAGCGGTCTTTGCTGGACTCGCTCTTGGCCATACAAGAAACCATCTCATGCGTGCAATCCTCGAAGGAGTATGCTACGAGATACGAACTAATCTTGATGTAATGAGAGAATTGGGGCTCTCCGTCAATGAAGTGCGTGTCACCGGCGGTGCCGCTAGGAGTGAAACTTGGATGCAGATTCAAGCCGACGTCCTCAATATTCCTGTGATTAGAACGAACATGGAGGAATCCACTGCATTGGGCGCCGCAATATTGGCAGCCAAAGGAGTCGGGGTATTCAAATCAGTGGTCGAGGCAGCAGAGGAAATGGTCTGTCCCATCACACCTCTGACTCCAAATGAGGAGAATAGGTCAGTCTACGATGATGGATTTGAGAGGTACAAGACCCTCTACAATTCTATCTCAGGTATCACATGGACATCAGACTAGGAGGAGTAGACTGCCGTCTTGTTCCCCTTGTCGAGCACGAGGATCTTGGTGTTTGGATTCTCTGAAATCCATGCATCTATCACGGATTGAATATCGTCCACCTTAGTCAGATGTGCCGACTCAACGGTTTCCTTAGCGAGCGTGGTATACATCTTCACACTTGACACTCGATTCAGCAATTCGGCGAATTTGTAGGCCTTGTGCTCATAAAGATGATATTTACCGCTAATCGATGCGATGACATCATTGAGTGGAGCTGTGAGTTTGTTATAGAAATTCTCAGTGGCCTTTGGAGGTGCAACGCCATCACGGCATTCAGCCACAAACAAGACCTCCCCGCCGTCAGAAACTGCATTCTTCGTTAGCTCCAATCCTCTTTGAGCATGGTATAGACTCTTGTCTTGTGGATAGCCACCCGGAGACACAATAATCCTAGCCACTGGATCTACTGTGAAACTAGCAGTTTCATCTAGTACCTCAATTCCTCTAGCTATTACCGGCTCTAGTCGTCCCGCATCTGCCCAGACTAGACTCTTCCCGCTTGAGATGACAGATAGCGTAAACACCTTTGCATTCATGGTCAGAATCTCCATGGCTTCTCTCATATCATCAGCCAAGGGATTGGTGCGCTTGGCTGGATCAGGATGATATGGATGTCTGCCGAAGGTTGAATTTGGGTCCAATGCCATCGAGTGATTGGCTTCAATAGTCTTGAACGCGCAGACACCGGGAAGGAAATTCTTCAATGCGTTCGAGTAACCAGCAAAGTAGTGTGCTTTCATGTCAGTCAGGGACACATAGACATCATGTTTCGTTGCTAGAGCGTCGACGACAAGAGGCGTTCCTCTACTCGTGACACCAAGATCAACGACATCTTCGCTTTGACAGTCATGTATGTGAGCATCAAAGTTGCTCAAGCCCCCATCACGAGCCACTCGCTGAATCATGTCTACTATCTCGAGGTTGGCAGGATGATTCACTTCATGTGACCCTGTGGTAATGATGAATTGAACCATATTTGCATCAGCAAGCAATGGAACGACTGCGGCAACAAGATCTTGGTGCGGAGCATCTCTAGTATGGTCTTCGACAAGAATGCAGACATTCCTACTTCTCACAAGATCATCAAGATGAGGACCATGGGGGTTTGCCAAGACCCTAGCCAGTTCTCCTTCAACATCAGATGAAGTAGTCACCTGTTTTGGAGTGATTTTCCCTGAAAGATTCTCATCTGGAATATTGAACTCAAGCTTCGTATCGCCGTATGATATGTCTACCTTCATCCTCTGTCCTCCTTCATTCTGGTATCAATACTGCAGAAAAGCGTTGACCCTGCTGCAGATTGAATTCCATTGTGCCACCAAAACTGATATCCGGTGAGAAGTGTCTGGAGGATTATGAGCGATTCTGATGATCAAAGACAGAAGGGTATGGAAGGGATGGGTCGCTATCTGGCGGTAGGCTCTGAATTGCCATGTTCCGTGATCATCATGACGTACGTAGGCTCCTTCCTAGGCACAGCTTGGTGGGGTCCTCAAGGGGCCGTGACTGGAGGCATTCTAGGCGCTCTGGTGGGCTTTGTGCTGGGAGTCGTTAGTGTCTATAAGACAATCGAGTACTATGATCGTCTGGAAACTCAAGTCAGGACAAGACGCACTTACATGCCACCGCCTGAAGAAATCTATGAGGAGTTTGATCTCCCCGGCAAAGATGAGTAGCCCAGTGAATGACTTATCTCATGAACTCCTCATCGTCATCTGCATCAAGCACTTCTATGATGATCTTTGTCGCACTTCTGCCCACACCGGCTATGATTATCTGTACTAGGAGAGAAATCACGAATGCACCTAATGCCAAGCTGAATATCCATAATGAAACTGAACCAGCGGCCGTCACCCATGGAGACAGGTAATACAGGTCCACCAGATACCAGATGTAGAGCCCTGTCACAGCCATCAGGACTACAAGAGTCCCGTAGAGTATGACCACCATCTTGACCTTGGGTGTATCAAACCTGACCTGCTCAATTCCGGGCCCCACCACTGCATTTCCGATTCTGCGTGAAAATCTGACGAAGGCACTAATGGCAGCCAAGAAGAATATGAGAAAGATGATGCTGACCACCAGAAGGAGAAGAACCTTCAATTCGTCAGCAATAGTGAAGAAGAGGTCGCCAATTGCGTAGGCAGTGAGCGAACCTACCATCAGTATTACTGCCGCTATCTGGATGACAAATGTGATGGTGGCAGAGTTTCTGAACATACTCCCAAGGTCGAAGTAATCATCACGCCTTGGCATGATTTCGTCAATATCTTCCGTCATAGCGACCAACTGGATTGCACCAGCTTACGCAGTTATTTGAATTCTTCTACTATCTGCCGTTTCTTTCCTTTCGTCAACCTTTATATCCCGCATGCATTGAAAAATCCTAATCCCGCCGACCAAAAATCATGGTGTTTCAATATGGGCTCAAGGGCTGCGAATGAATATGGCTACATCAACGCAAGGATTAGAGGCATGAAGTCTCGATTTCTAACCGTAGGCGATTACGAGCGACTTCTGCAGTCCGCAAGCTACGAGGACTTCATAAGGAATCTGGGTGGGACCTATTATGGTCCCATAATCAATGCAGAATTCCCACGGGAGATTCCTGATCCAGCTGACCTTGGATTAGTCCTCTCCAAGGATTTCGCAGATATTAGCTACAGGCTCATTAGGTCACTCAGTGGTCGAGTACGTGACTTTACCGAGACCTATCTCAATATGTTCTTGGCGGAGAGCATCAAATCAATCATCCGCGGGCTTCATGTAGAGCTCGAACGTGACGAGATACTGAGATTCCTTGTGCCGACTTCTCCAGAACAGGCAAGTGAGTTCGAGCAGATAGTTGATTCAGGCTCAGTCAGGAAAGCCATCGACATCTTGCCCTACTGGGATGTCAAAATTGCCCTTCTGACTAAGCTTCCTGCCTACGAGGAGTACGAGGCTACAGCCCCTCTGGAGGTTGCGGTAGAGGAATGGTACCTTCGAACAGTCATGGACGCACTAGAGGAGTTCTCCTCTGAGGATCAGAGTCGCGTTCTGGATGTCCTAGAGGCAAGAGTAGATCTCAGGAACATCTTGACAATGATTAGAGCACTTGTTCTGCAATTAGAGCCAAGGGTCATTGATATGTCCCTAATACGGTTCACTCGAAAGTCGCAGGCCATAGTTGAGCTCATCGAGGTTTCCTCGTCCTGGCGTGAAATCTTCAATAAGCTGGGTTCTACCAGATATGGTCAGCTTGCGGGAAGGTTGGCACGAATCTACGAAGACACAAATGATCTCTCGGAGGTCGAGCTGGCAATCGAAGACTACATTGCAAAGCGAGTGAAGCTCCAACTTACAGCTTTTCCATTCCATATAGGTACTGTATTGGGGTTCTTCAATCTCAAGTACTATGAGATTCGCAATATTCGATCAATAGCTGTCGGGACGGAACGGGGTCAACCCCCAGAGGACATCAGACGGATGATAACCATTTGGTGAACGGAGGGCAACATTTAGAAAGAGGAGATTAACCCGAAAACTTCAGACGAACGATGACAATTTGGTAATTGGAGGACAACAATCAGTGAAAATCGATACAATGACAACCAACCTATTGAAGATAGGATTAGGAGCAGTTGTGAGCGCTTTCTTTGTAGCACTGTTCTATGCTACGCCGGTGAAGGCCATTGGCGTTCCGGGTTCAGGGTTTGTGCCCCTGCAAGCCACTGAAGGATCAGGAATGGCAATTCTGGGGCTTGCAATCGGTGCAGGTCTTGCAATTGGTCTTGCTGGTATCGGGGCTTCCTTAGGTATGGGTACTGCCTCTGCTGCGGCGTTAGGCGCAATCACAGAGAAGCCAGAAACATTTGGTAAGAGCATTCTCTACGTCGTCTTTATTGAGGCCGTTGCCATCTACGGTTTCGTTATTGCATTCCTACTCATAGGATATGTTCCTAGCCTAATCGGTTGAGAAATACAACTACAGTAGAGGGAAGCGGGGAATACCCCATTTCCTCTACTCTGAGCCGTTCCCCGAAACTTAGACAATCTTGGGCATCATGGTCCGTAACTGATGTTCGGTTCCTGATTCATTGAAGCTGCATCTTCCAGATCTCAGCGGATCTGGGATGATGTCTTACGTCCTCTCCACAGGCATTTTACGTCCCGGCAAACTGACGGTGACGGTAGTATTGACTTCAGACATGGGTTTCATCTTGCCTGAAATTACACTACATCTTATGGGTCCCTTTCAATTCATATAAGGTCATATAGGGAGTGGGACTTTCTAGTCTAACACCGCGCTGAAAAATATCAAACTCAGTTCGAGCTAAATGCAGCTGTCAGCTGCCCTTCTCAGCGAAGAGGGTTGATGCCACTCGGTCCCTCAAGTCAGCATCGAAGCGATTCTTTCTAGCATCATATGTGTTGTCTACCCACTTGGTACCATCCTTAGCTCGAACAAGCACTCCACCTGTAGCTCTGATTGTTTCCTTTGAAATATCTATGCTTGTCTTGACGCCTGATTCTTTTGAGATTGCCTTTGCGAGTTCAGCAGCGGTCAGGCTGACTTTCTGTCCCTCAGGAAGGACTAGCTCCAATTCCGTTTCCTGAAGAGATGCTCCAGCATCAACTGCTAGATTGAAAACGGTCTTGTCGTACTTCTTGTCGAGAACACTTTTCTCCAGTTTATCCCAAGCAGTTTCAAACACTTCATCCATTATTGCCTCCTTACTCTCCAGAAGGCGGTACTTTGCTTTCAGTTTGGCACTGGCGTGATACTTTGCAACTTCTGCATCAGCTTCACGCTCTGCTTTTCCTGCAATCTCCTCTGTAATGGATTTGGCACGTTCTTTTGCCCTCTCGATTCGCTCCTTCTTGAATCCCTCCGCCTCGGTGATGATCCTGTCACACTCGGCTTCAGTCTTTGACTTGATTATCTTGATGATGTTATTGACGCCT
>JBHLQS010000027.1:0-21805 GCA_048883405.1 Candidatus Thorarchaeota archaeon | reverse complement strand
CGAATTGTAGTCACTACCGAACGTGAATACAAATCGAATGTTGTTATCGTTGCAACAGGTATGCGTCCAAACATATTAGGAATACCCGGCGAGATTGAGTTTTCCAGAAAGGACCGGGGTGTTTTTCCATACCTGACAGAACCCGAGATATTCCGTGACAAGAGGGTGCTAGTTGTGGGCGGTGGAGATACAGCATTAGATGCTGTTGTAGATGCAAACAAAGTGACCGATGAAATCTGGATTGCACACAGGAAGGATGAGTTCAGAGCGGCCGAAACAACAGTTGATAAGATCCTGAGTGAGAATATGGCCGAAGTCCTGTATAACACTGAACTTCTTGAAATTAGAGGTGACTCGGAAGTGGAAGAGGTTACTCTTCTCAATAATCAGACTGGCAAGAAATCCACCATGGCCGTAGACCGTGTGATAATCGCTGTAGGTCTGGTCCCTAACACAGAGGTGTTTGAACACCTGGGCCTGAAGATGAGTGGCCGTTTTGTCGTCGTGGACGACGAAATGAGAACTAGTGTCGAAGGTGTTTTTGCAGCCGGAGATATCATATCAGTATACCAGTTAGCCTCTGTCGCTGCAGCCCAAGGAGCGCTAGCCGCTCATAATGCCTACAAGTACATCCGAAAACCATACTGGTCATAAATGTCATAGACATCTACTTCATTACATTATTGGCCACGCATATTTCTGTAAAATGCATCACACTTACACTTCTGGCATTCTCTCTCAAAATCACCATAATTTTCACGAATGTGTCCACATTCAAATAGATCGAACGAACTTGTGCTCATTTCTTCACCTCATTGGATTTGTGATTGGAAAGAAAAATCTCGTTTTCCATTAGCCAACTTTTTTGACAGCTTTTGGCTCAACATGTCTTGCATTTTATGGGGTTCATGTCCGTTCATCACCCGGCTCCTCCTATATCCGGATTCAGAGCTTATCTTCATTTTTCTATTGCAGGTATCTTACTCCTATGAGAATCATATCTTATACGCTGAATCTGCGATTTCCGAAAAACGGACAATACGAAAACCAGAAGAGCGGCTTTTGTTTTAATACATTCTTTGTCAACCTGTTTCTTGCATTCTCACTTTATGCAAGATGCTACTCACCTGCTGGTTATAGAGGCTAGGTATCTGCCTTAGTTTCTCCTTGTTTTAGCCTGATGTTTATATAACCTCTCGAGATAATATTGATGAAAGGGCGCACTAAATGATCATCGCTCCAGGGAATACGGAACACCTCATATGAGTCCGTTCTGGAGTATCCTTGGTCTCCCACGTGGGAAGTATATGATTTCAGAACTGACACCTTCAGAAACAATCCCCGAAATTGGAAGTGAGTATTCGGGAATGATTGCATGGCCTAGTCCTGATTCTAATCAAAAATCGACGCACGAAAATTCCTTAGCTCTATTCAAACGCCAGCTGTAATAATGAGGAACAAATGATGCCATCTAGTACAAATACAGAGAGCAAAGGTCCACATATTGATAGTAACTCGTTCTTATGTCCTGAGTGTTCTGGAAATCATGTTATTCAGAAGAGAAGAACTGGTGAGAGAGTGTGTGCCCAATGTGGTCTTGTTGTAAGTGAAAAACAGATCGACTCAGGTCCTGAATGGAGAGCCTTCACCGCCGAAGAGCGACGTGCACGAGCACGGACTGGAGCACCCACAAGATATACCATCCATGACAAAGGTCTCTCAACTACAATTGACTGGCGGAATCGTGATTCTTCTGGCAGGAAACTATCAGCAAAGAGAAGGTCTGAGATTCACCGTCTTAGAAAATGGCAGATTCGGAGTCGAATACATAACTCGAAAGAAAGGAACCTCATTCAAGCACTGACCGAACTGGATAGACTTGCATCACAGCTTCAACTGAAGAAGAGTGTCAAGGATCTTGCCGCTATGATCTACAGGAAAGCCCTTATACGCAGAGCAACACGTACTAGACCAATTGATGCAACAGTTGCAGCTGCTATCTATGCAGCATGTCGACTTAGAGAAATTCCTCAATCCCTAAAAGAGATTGCAAAGCAATCAAGAATAGACTGGAAGAAAATTGGAAGACATTATCGACTATTGGCAAGAAGAATGAATCTGAAGATGCCAGTGCCTAACCCCATGAATTATGTTCCAAAGATACTGTCAGAACTAAATCTGCCAGGAAGCATGCAAGAAACAGTTCTTGAAATTCTTCAGGAAGCAAAGGAGAATCCAGGTTTGGTCACTGGAAAGGATCCACGAGGTCTGGCTGCAGCTGCCATCTATATTGCATCAATCTTGACAGATAACAGGGTGACGCAACGGAATATAGCCAGGGCTTCTGGAGTCACAGAGGTCACTGTTCGTAATCGTTACAAGGAGCTAGTAAGAGAGCTTGAGATAGCTCCTTCATGATAAGAAGATGGAACCAAAGGTCATCTTCATACCATTCTTGCTTTCTTGATTTCCATAGCCTAAACTTCGTTTAAAATCAGAATCAATCTTGTCAAACACAATTATGCAAGGAATGGCAGCTTAGGCACAGCCCTTTTCAACGCGATTCTTGCATGTCTGATAACCTTCTCATTGCATCTTATTTGATCTGAAACCAATAGCATGCATAGTATCATTCTTTCAGGTCATCTAGCCAGGTTGCATCTTTATTTACTTCTCGAGTGAAGATTCTGCCTTGGTCATCAGAGTTTTTTGCCTGATGATACTTGAAGAGAAATTTCCCGTCAAGTATCCCAAGAATCTCGATTTTGCCAGAGTGGTGGGACATTATATACCGGAATCGTTTACTGTGACCATTGAGGAGTTTCTTTGCTCCCTCAACAATCTCATATCCATCGTAGAGGGGGACTTGAAAGGTCTTCTTCACTCTAGCTACAGGACGGCACTGAAACACGTAGTATGGGTTCACCCCAATACCAACAAGCCTGTTCTGAAGAGCAGCCAATACGGATGGGTCATCGTTCACTCCCTTCAGGAGGACTGCCTGGTTATTTACAATCACACCAGCTGATATCAACCGATCAACTGCAGCAATAGATTCTTCAGTTATTTCTCTTGGGTGATTGAATTGCGTTACTACAAATAACCTTCTGGACATTTTCGAGTGGTTCTTCAGGACTTCTAATAACCCATCATCATGCAGAATACGCATAGGATACGTTACAGGAATGCGCGAACCAAACCTAATGAAGTCTAAATGAGGGACTGTTGAAAGCGCATCAAGTAGATTGCTAATCCGGGAAGTGCTTAGAGTGAAAGGATCCCCACCAGTGATGAGCACATTATTGATCTCCTCATGGTTTCTGATGTACTCCACAGCTGCATCCACATCTCTTAGAATCTCTTGACTTGGCAGTCCGACAAGTCTCTTTCTGAAACAATGTCGGCAGTACATTGCACACTCAGCGGTGGCAAGAATCAAAGCAGTCTGTTTGTATTTATGCTGCAAGCCAGGTAGAATCGTGTTGGAAAGCTCTCCGCTAGTGTCGTATGAACCTTCTGCAATTGATTCGGTACTACTAGGAAGCGCCATCTTCCTTATTGGATCCTCTGGGTCTTGTTCATCTATTAGGGAGAGATAATACTCAGGAACACGAATTGGATGCATCTCAATCAAACGATCGAGGATTATTTCCTCGGGCTCAGTAAGGTCCAAGATTTCTCCAATCCCATCGACAGAGGTGATTAATTCATCTCTGTCTAGAGCATGGGTCAAGAACCCACGCCCTGACTACTCTCTCTGGCAGGCTCTGTGGACATCCTTGAGATAATTGCCATTCTCCGTTCGATATCATACCATTCACTGATTGGGATCCTGGCTGCCAGCCTTTTCCTATCGTCCACAACTGGAGTATCCTCTTCGTCTTGTTTATTATTTCCCATTTCTCTTTTCACCTCTTTTGCAGGAATAATCGACATCACTTAATCAATCAGGACCGGTTCGTTCTATCGATTCTGCAAGTTCCATGCGTTTCCATATCATAGGAAATTCACACTAGGCGGTTTTGCCTAACCTGCCAAAGGTTATTCCTACTTTTCTTCAGCTATTACACGAAGAGCTACGCGGCTGCTTAAAAACTCTTTGCCCTTTATAAGGCCTTAAAAGGGTAAATAGAATTTTATATGACCTTTTTCCCCTTTTAAAGGACTATCCTGAGATTTATATGTCCTCCATTATACTGTTTCATTAAGCGTTGAATCAAAGAATGGTATTTTCTATGCGAATTAGTAGTGGAGAACACGCCAACTTGTTAGTTCCTGCAAAAGCCACTTTGTTCAACCATTGTGATGCTAATGAATTCTGAAATTGAATCTTCTGAAGAGAAATCCGAAGCAAGTGAAGAAGTGAAAGTCGCCGATCTGGAAACTAGAATGAGCAATATTGACATCAGTTTCAAAGTATTGGAAAAAGGCGACGTTCGTGAAGTAACGTCCAGACGTGATGGGAGCATTAACCGAGTAGCCAGTGCAATTGTGGGGGACGAAACCGGAATTGTGACACTTCCGCTATGGAATGACATGATAGAATCACTTGAAGCTGGCAAAACCTACGTCCTGAAGAATGCACATACTGGTCTCTTTCGAGGAAATCTCAGACTGAAAATTAGTCGAGATAGTGAAATCAATGAGAGAGAGGAAGAAATCACTGACGTCAAAATGGACAATGACCTGTCTGAGGCTGATCATGGCAGACCACGCCGTCACTACTATCAAGGATACTCCGGTCGGTCTTATGGATCCGACCGTGGTAGATATGGCGGTGGAGGCAATCGAGGCTATTCATCCCGAAACAGAAGGGACTATCGTCGCCGAAGGAGACCAAGATACTAGCAGCCTCTAAGAGCAATGCAGCCAATTTGGTTGTAGGAGTGGTTCGTTAGAGTCAATAGCAATAGAACACAATACAAACTGGGTTAATTTACAATTGACAGAACCGGTTAGAGAGATAGCGATAGCGATTATAGGTGAGCCGCAAGTAGGCAAGACTGAACTTATCCACCTATTGAATGATAAAGCTGAGAGTAATGGCATAGCGACCAGGCTGAAATCCAATGACTTTGACTTTGCAATTTGGGAGCTTCAAACATCAAGCTCTGCGCCTGAGAAGCTGGAAATATTCTCCAGATCCTTCCTTAGGAATAGCAGACCATTTCACCGTTACCTGCTAATTGTCACTGACAGCACAAGAGAGGATGTAAGTCACATCAAATATTCTCTGAGGTTTCTTAGAGAGTCATTTCCTGAAACTCGATTCGCTATTGTCGCAAATAAGCAGGACTTGGATGAGTCTCTAAGCAAATCTCACATAGAAAAAATGACAAATCTGCCCACTCTAGAGATTTCGGCAATAGACCTCGAGAGTCGCACAAGGCTTGTGAATTTCCTTTCTTACCTGATTGGTTCATATACGGGGCTCTAGGATTCTAATCTATTTAGCTATGGACGTGTTCCTTGAATGCAACCCATCTCTGTCCATTTTCATCACTTAGGACAATCATCTTCAGGTTCAAATCTTTGGCGTACTGTCTAAGTGTGTGATGGGTCAGCCCCATATAACTTACAACATCATCCAGATTCATCGGCTCTCCAGTTTCATTATATTTCTTAATCAGTTTCTTGAACTTTGGGAAGTTGCGCATTCTACCTCTACGATATCTTAATTCATCTTCTGACTTAGTCCTTATCTCATCCAATTCCATCGTATTATACCTCATTATAATTCATAATATATCACCTAATATATCTTTATCATAAAGCAATTATAATATCTCTCAATTAATCTTATCTCTATTGTATCTCTATCATAACATTTATTATAGCTCAATTCATACATGTTATACTAAGTTGATGAATAATGAGTAATGATGAAGAAATAAAGAAGAACATTGTAGATCTGCTATATTGGGACAGCAGAGTAGACACATCAAATGTCAAAGTTGAGGTTGAAAAAGGCGAGGTTGTTTTAAGAGGTACAGTTCCCACCTATACGGCTTCAGAAGCGGCGCTTTTCGACTCGTGGAAACCGAAAGGCGTTATCAAGGTCGATAATCAAATTATGGTGAAATCTTACAGTCAAAAGAAACTTCCAAGCGACTCTGAGATTCAAAAGCGAATTGAACACATGCTCTCTTGGAACCAAAGCATAAACGATATGGACGTCAAGGTTTCAGTTGCATCAGGGACAGTATCTCTTGAGGGATACGTTGATGCATATTGGAAGAAGTTGCGGACTGAACAACTTGCATCTGATGTCCTTGGCGTCTTAACTGTGAAGAATAAGCTAATGATCGTTCCTACCAAAAGCGTGGTTGATGAAGCCATTGCAAAGGACATCACATTGGCAATGGAAAAGACGGACGGCATCAATCCTAGTACTATTGATGTTAGAGTCAAAGACGGAAAGGTAACGCTCTCTGGTAATGTCAAAGGAGCAAGGGCATATCATTCAGCGCTTGAATGCGTTGTAAACACCTTCGGTGTCGTAGACATGGAAAACAACCTGTCAATAAAATAGTGAACTCAGTTGGTGACACGACCTTTGTCATATTCCTTTCAACAGTGATACATTCTGACCTTATGACTGCCAGATCACAATCCCGAGCAATGCTATACTGAGAAAAGTACCCATAGCATAAGAGAGATCGAAGTAGATTAGCAGGCTCGTTAGGTCGGTGAATAAGAATAGGTATGTTGTGCTAAAGAAGACCACAAGTACGATGACTGTAAGCAGGATCTTTTCAAGGCGCAAAAATGGTTTGTAGTTGAGAGAAAAGATACGAAACCACAGCATCATGCTGAGGAGGCCAAGGGGAGGGAAGAGCATCAATATTAATGCCATGGGCCATAAGAGGAACACACTGAGAATCGCTCTAATCTCCGTCATTGTTTCACGGTATCTCTCGAATTCAGCAGAATAGACTCTTCCATAGTCCCTCCAAACATACGACTGATATCCCCTCCACAGAGAGAATCTCAAATCCCCAATTCTCCTACCAACTCTTTCAAAGGTACTCTCCCCTGTCTTGGGATTGTATACTCCTAGAGAGAGTGGTATGACATACACAAAGAGCATCAATGACCATATTCCGTAGACCGCAGCTAAGTTTTCTAGAAATGTAAGGCTCTGTGAAAATAAAATGGATCTCACAAAGGTGTAGATCGCATAGATAAGGACTGCGAGTATAGGAAGCATCAGCATCGTCTTCAGAACAGTGAATCGTTTTCTATTACCCTTCACTTGGATAGCCAGTACTCGAAACAGCAACGAGCAAACAGACGCATATGTTAGCATCACTCCAAACCCACTGAGGAATTTCATAACAACGCCTGAAACTGAAAGAAGCCAAAATGCTGGTTCGGTTGTATATAGCGTCCGAAGGTCGAAGCCACCAAAGAACAACATGATTAGCAGAATGATCATTCCAACAGAGAATGCTATGAAATAGCCTCTATAGTGATTCGCAAGGTCCTTGCTGATTTTTCTAATTAGGGTGGACATGAAATCCTTCTCATTTTCATTAGGCGTCTTTTCTGTCTTCTTTAGCTACAAATCAGTATCGAATGAAATTCCAAGAGAACGGACAAGCTCTTTGTATCTGTTGCGAATTGTGACTTCTGTCACTCGCGAAACTTTCGCTATTTGCCTCTGCGTGCGCTTATCTTCTTCAAGTATTCCAGCTATATACAAGGCAGCACCCGCGATACCACCAGGATCCTTTCCTATGGTTATTCGGCCCTCTTTGGCTCTCCTGACTATCTCAGTAGCTTTCCTCATGGTTTTTCCTTCAAGACCAAGATCAG
This sequence comes from Candidatus Thorarchaeota archaeon, assembly GCA_048883405.1. GTDB lineage: Archaea > Asgardarchaeota > Thorarchaeia > Thorarchaeales > Thorarchaeaceae > SMTZ1-83. The sequence goes on along the minus strand of JBHLQS010000027.1, from coordinate 13,987 downwards.
AGGAAAGTCTTGGTATGAGGTCTTTTGCAGAGGCAAGTGGCACGTTGATATTCACTCGAGAGATAACCAGCCGAACAGCCTGACCAACCTGCTTTCTATTAGTCTTTGACTCAGCTACTACTTCATCCAGCCGCCTGGGAATCCGATGAATCCTACAAGCAAGATAGATCGATGCTGCAACCACGGCCTCAATACTTCTTCCTCTGACCAGTCTCTTTGCCAGAGCTTTCCTGTATATGAGAGCTGCAGTTTCTCTGGCCTCGCGCGGAATTCCGAGCTGTGAGGAGAGCCTCTCCATCTCACTCATTGCAATGCCAAGATTCCTATGTTGAGAACTATGCACTCTCGTTCTTATATGCCACTTCCGCATTCGATAGATTGCAGCACGAGTATTACTCTTCAATGCCCTACCGCTCGCATCCTTGTTTCGCCAGTCAATTGTAGTCGAGAGACCTTTGTCAGCTATGCTGAGCCTCATTGGAGCACCTGTTCTTGCTCTTGCATCTCTTTCCTCTGCTGTGAAGGCCCGCCATTCAGGTCCTCTATCAGCAGAACGCTCCGATACAACTAGCCCACATGATGTACAGATACGTTCTGCACGGGCATAGTCCTTGGTGAATGAAGTTCCTCCGCAGCCTAAACACGTTTCTGACTTGCGTAAATGTGTCCTCCTCCGTTCAACTAAATTTGCCATCTCTATCTACTCCTAGCGACCGCCTGTTAATTGAAAGCTGTCCATTAGCGTCCTGAATACAGGATTCTCTGAAATCCTAACCCGTTTCCCACTTCCGTTGGATCCTATATACAACCCAAACATCACAAGTAATCCGTAGGGGCCACCATCTGGAGATGGGATTATGATGGCTAGCCACTTCTTGCGTGATAATCTATCTCCGGACACAAACTCACGCGCTCGACGATCTATCTCTCCGACTCTAATCGTAGTAGTGTTTCCCATCTTCACGGAAGACCCGATTTCAAGGCCAAACTCATGAATAAGCTCTCTCAGTGTATTATGATTGTGGGTTTCACTTTTGTATGACTTAACAACAAACTCCAAGGAGCCTTGTGGTGGCCTCAACAATCTGAGATAGCAGTTGGCCTCTGGAAACTTCGCAACCGTCATAGCAGTTCCTGAATAATCCAATGAGAAACCAATTGGCGGCAGCTTCTGATTCCAGGCCTCCGATGGTGTTGAATGAACCATGTTGATGTTCATCTACGACTTCTCCTCGTCATCATCATCATTTCGAGGAGAGCCTGTGGGGTCTGTGGTTTCGAAGTAGGGTCTGTCTGCAGTCATTCGTGCAACTATGGCCATTCTTCTCTCAATATCAAACCATTCTGTAATCGGCAATCTGGCGTTTAGTCCTTCTCCTGTCATTCCTATTCACTTCAGATGCGGCTCAGAGCCAAAGTAGGACATTTCGGGATTCGCACAATGAATGCAATATAACCGCACAATCGGTCAATACAAGAATACAACCGAACTTATTCTCTACTTACTCTCTCAATCATCACTAGCTATCAAGCCGTGCTTATAAAAGTGCGCTCTTTTGCCCTATAACGAGAAAAATGCCCATAATATTGTCATTTTTCTGCCTGTAAGGCATATCAGGATTATTTCATAAGCCACATTCTCTGAGTTTCTGGGCAATTGCCGGTTTAAATCCAGCCGTTTCGAGCAGCTACCTCCACTATTATCAATCCAAGAACTCGGTCACTTCGTCAACTGTCAGTCTGGATTTAGTACCCGGGGTGACAGCTGGCCAACCCACTGTAATGGCTGCCAATAGTTTCCATGGCTTCTTGAAGTACTTCATGACTGCATTATACGTGTAGAATATGTCGCCAATCCAACACGTTCCAAGACCCAAAGAGTGCGCCTTGAGAAGCAGGTTCTGAATGGCAGCAGCTACGCTATGAATCTCAGTTTCCCATCCAAACTGGTTTGTGTTCCAGACGATAATGACCACGGGAGCCTCATCCATCATCTCGCAAGACCCAAAGGAAGACCCAACATCAAAATCCATCTTTTCGAGTCTATCCCTGTACAAATCTGTGAACTTATTCTTGGAACCACCAGTCAGCACTGTGAATCTCCACTGTTGGCCGTTCTTTGCACTGGGTGCATATGTAGCAGCTTCGATAATCTGCCTGATCAAGTCTTCTGATACTTTGTCCTCTTTGTAGTCCCTGATGCTTCTTCGGCCCTTTATGGCATCATCAATACTCATTGTCATGATATGTCACCAGGTGAGAAACCATCTTATCTAACTTAAACTCGGAATGTACGAGAAACTAGCCGCAGATTCCTGGGTTCACACCTCAAGAATGATTGATTTTGTCCATGACTTCTTTCGGCAAAGGAATAGCAAATGTGCACTCCATATCTCCTTTCAGAACTGACTTGACCATCTTTACTTCTAATGGCTGGTCGAGTGCCACTTCCCATGGCTGTTTAGTAAACCCACCACTGCAATAGCAGAAGGAAGCAGGGACATCTAGCTCATCATCCATAATTGTTTCCCTGGCCCAGGCACAATGACATGCATAGTATCTCTTCTTTCTCTTATCCGGTTCAGCAAGATACTCTTTGGTGAGGTACGGAATCTTTGTATGGACAATTTTATCCCCCTCACGCATTCCACTCAACATATCCGGACGGCTCTTGACGAACTCGAGGACCTCATCAGTAATCTCTTGGTTATAGAACAGTGTACCCTTGTCCCTGTGTTTCTCCAATTCTGCGATGGCATCATGACGCTTCTTGGTAATATACTCGTCAATGTCCTTTGCTGCCAAGAACTTTTCCCGCTCCTGCTTGTACCACTCTTTTGGGATTCCATGTGCTGTGCCGACAAGCGCTTTCTTACAATCCTCAGGGTCGACTAATTCCTTCATTCGATCTAAAACAGCCTTGGTGACCCTTGGTTTCTCAGTAGATGGCATACCGAATGGCGCTTCTATCCCCTCAAAGACCTCATCTCTCTTGCCTTCACCCACTGCCTCTCCTAATCGCTCACGAAGTACATCCATGACCTCAGCTCCATCGAGCAGTTCGAGGACTGCCAAGTATAGGTCCAGGTTCTTCGCAAAGTAACCATATCTGGACAATGCAAGATAGCTATCGTAGCTGTTCAGTTCCTCATCAATCAGCATTTTGGAGAACTCATTGACCTCAGGGGAGGCAGCGGTCTCCAGAGTCTTCTCTGACTTCTTTATAAACTCCTCAAACCTCTCGACCATCTCAATTGCCGGTCCAATCTTCTCCTCAGGGATTGGCTGTTCTCGATCTGTCAGATATTTACGATACCCCTCTTTATCCAACTGCGTCTGCCTCCGCTTTCGAAACATCTCATCATCCGGCTCTTTATGAAGAAGACGACCAGCGCAAGCTATCCAGAATCGATTTCCACTTGATTTTGGCGCCGTTTGTGAGTATTACGAAGTTAATACAGGTGCTTTTGTACCCTAGTCCGGAACGAAATACCGGTGTATTGTCAAGATGGACAGGTTAGAGGCCAAGATAAAACACGGTCTAGAAGACAAGGGGATTCCATGCCAGTCAGTTTACAGGATTCCAGATTCAGATGACCCTAGAGTCCTAATAGCATTCAGTTCCAATGGGAATCACAAGCTGACCCCGATGAAGATAGAACGAGTCCTAAACTCGTTAGGAGTTGGTGAGTTTCAAGCACCTAAGGATTTTCAGCGCCTGAGTGCCGCATTTCTGCACCTAGAGGTTGCCATGGGCTCAAGGACTGAGAAACCTGCTGCAGTCCGTGCAATGTGACACGCCGCGTTTCTTATTTGCAGGTACAGTCTACCCAGAAACATGGATCTTCAACTGAAAGATAAAACAATCTTGGTCACGGCTGCCTCTCGGGGCCTAGGCTTTGGTGCAGCAACCACATTGGTTCAAGAGGACGCCAATGTCGTCATCTGTGGTCGAACTGAGGCATCTCTAAAGGAGGCTGTTTCAAAGCTAGGCGACAGAGCGCAATATGTTGTTGCAGATGTAGCCAAGCAGGAAGACGTGAGGTCACTTGTTGAATATGTGAAGGAAAGCAGCTCTACACTTGATGGACTGTTTGTAAATGCAGGGGGTCCGCCACCTGGGACGTTTTCAAACTTGTCTGACGAGGACTGGAAGAGAGGATTTGAACTGACTCTGATGAGTGCAATATGGCTCACGAGGGAGTCGCTACCGCTCCTGAAGCAGGCTGAATCACCTGCAATACTCTACAGCACATCAATATCTGCAAAGCAACCCATAGACAATCTCCTGCTGTCGAATGCGATTCGTCCCGCAGTGATTGGGATGATGCGTACGCTTGCAGGTGAGATTGGTTCAGAAGGAGTCCGTGTGAATGCCATCCTCCCTGGCTACATCTACACCGATAGGGTCGAGCAGCTCATGGCTGGCAACAAGAAAGCAATGGACGCTCTGGCGGCAAGAATTCCACTCGGACGAATGGGCACACCGACTGAGTTTGGTGCAGTATGTGCCTTTCTCCTTAGTCCCCTGGCAAGCTATGTTCATGGAGCACTCCTCCTAGTTGATGGTGGTCTATATCAGGGGACAATGTGATAAGGCTCACAGTCTGAGGTCCGATGGGTCAATCTCGCCCAGACGAATCAGTGCAGTCTTGGCATAGTCCTGGACCTGTTCGTCCTTATCATCTGTGAGTGTACGGAGGTTGGCAGTAGCAGGAGGATATGGAGACACACCCATTGCCCATGCAGCTACTCGTCTGACATCTAGATCATCTGACAGAAGCAGCTCAGCAATAGCCCTCAAGATTATCTCGGAACGCCTCTCAATGACCAGCCGGACCAATCGAACCTGTTCCTTTGGGTCGCTCCTAGAGATAGCATCAGCTAGTCCTTGGAGGGCTCGGGAGTCGTCCATGTCGCGGAGTGCTCTAATCGACCAATCGCGGACTCCCTCGTCGTCATCCTCAAGGGCAGCCAACAAACAACAAATCGACTCTGTTGAGTTCATGCTGCTCAGTGCCCATGCCCCAGAGCGTCGAATTTCAACCTCGGGGTCTCCAAGGAGCGCACATAGGACACCAATGCTCTCATCATCAGGGACCTTTGTGAGGGCATAGACTGCTTCCTTACGGACACGAATGTCATCTGAGGAGTTTCTGGCCAGCTTCCTGAGCACCTTTCCATAACCCTCAGGATCACTGCTTCCCAATATATGGACCGCCCATTTTCTGACCTCAAACTCTTCCTCTCTGTTCTCAAGTATCTCTAGAGCCTGTGAATTGAGCGACTCGACCCTCGTTCTGTACGCAGCCTTTAATCCACGAACTCTTACTCGTGAATCCACATCATTGACGGCTCTCTCAAGAACTGGTATGGAATATTTGTGCGGCAAGAAATCCACAACATCGAGGAATCGTTGCTTCAGGTTCGTAGCATCCTTCTGCTCATTTTCACCAAATACTTCCGATATAGCTTCTGTGAACTCCTCTGGATGTGTATTGATATAGTCTGCAACCTCTCGCAGGCGATTTATCGCTTGAGACTGTGAAAGGAGTTCAAGAATGGACATGATGTGTCACCGACCGTCAGTTCTGCTTGTTACATTTTCGCATGACGCATTTCAATAAATCTTGAAGGCGTCTACGTTGGGCTCTCTCCAAAACTCCTTGCCTGGGTCGTACCTTATGACATTGTAGTATGCAGCCATTTGCAGTGCAATCGAGTTTGCTATGACTTGCCCCAGAGGACTGGCAAGCCCGAGACTTTCGCGTGTATGGAGATGGAATGCCGTCATCTTTAAGGTGCCAGTAAGAGCTTGGAAATACCTTTCATCCCTCCTGTCAATTGGACTATCAGTCACCAAGAAGGCTGTGTCGCCAGGATTGATAGTCAAGACGTAGTGGTGTCGGAAGTCTTCCCACAGAGCAGCATTACTCTGGATGACGCCATACTCGTTGAACTTCATCATCCCTATCAGTGCTGCCGCATAATTAGGTCCATGCGATATCATATACAGCGGTTTGCCCGGGACTCCGACCTTCGAACTCTCCTTCCCAACAGTTTCTGCCCATTCCAGTAGCTGCTTTCCGTTACCCTTCAGCCTCTGTAAGTCATTATGCATTGGGCTTTTGGCTGCTGCCTGATGCTTTACTGCTAGCTTCAGAAGATATGCCATTGCAGTCGTTGTGACGGATGAAGGACTGATGTTATGAGTTCTCATACCAGATTGAGTCACCCAGACATGGTCTGCAAGAGCCGATGCATTTCCACTCTCATTGTCAGTAAGCACAACAGTAGTTGTATTTGCAGACTTGGCTGTTTCCAGGGCCTCTATCGTGGCAAGACTTCTTCCTGACGCTGTCACTCCAATGACAACGTCGTCTTTGTTCAATTGAATCCTGGACATCTCAGTTGGTGAGAGCGAAATCGCATTAAGCCCGACCCCTAGGAAGGCCCATTTTCCATACTCCGCAACAGCATAGGAGTCACCACACCCAGTTAGGACGATCAGTCGTTTGTCCTTGAGAATACCTGCGTCTTTATCATCTACCGAAGCAATCGTTTCAGATATCGAGGCCTCTTGTTTCTTGATAGCATCATAACATGCGTCCAGGAACTCTGTCAATCTTGTTCAACCCCTCTCACAGCATATCAACAATTGGCGGTGTATGCCCCATCTTTCTAATCAATCCAACAATAAGTCCGCGATGATGTATTTCATGGGTCGCCAGATGGACAAGTGCCTTCTTGATTGTGAAACTCACGGTTGCATCAGGCCATCTGATCCGTTTCACATGATGTAACTGGTCGTTGTTAAGTGTCATTATATACTCTCTAGTTTCTTTTTCAGTATCCGTCCAAGCTTTAGCTATGCTTTGCGAATCCGGGAAGTCATTCGAATCTAGCCAATTCATCTCTTCATCCTTGAGCACTGATATCCAATACTTCTCGGTATTGACCAAATGGATCAAGATGTTTCTAATTGAACCCCAACCCACTCCATGGTTTTTCGTGAAGTTCTCACTGGAGAGTTGGTTAACTGAGTCAAGAATAGGCCTTCTGACAGCAAAGTTGTGTTCAAAGAGCATCTCGATACAGGACATCATGATTTCTTGTCGGTTGGACTCCCTTATCTCAGTCACGATATGTAACTAGACTGAATGGTTTGGCCATCTAGGGTGCTGTATGCTTGAGAATCGCTTGAAGTATCTGTGGCGCCACTTCGGTTGGAAAACTATGCCCCATCCCTTCGATGATAAGCAAATCCGCATTCGGTATACTCTTAGCTGTGTCTTTCCCGCCTTCAACTGGAACCAACGGGTCAGCATTTCCATGAATGACTAGGGTTGGTATTTTCACTTTCCCTAATTCCTCATTTCGACTTCCTGATGCGAGAACAGCAGCCAACTGCCTAGTAACTCCTGAAGGATTATAGCACCTATCATAGGAGATTTCCGAGTAGTTGCGGACATAGTCCTCATCCAGCGGATAATGAGGTCCATGCAGTACCTTCGCACCCATCAGGGAGTTCTTGATGTATTCATCTCGACTGGATGCAGGAGGCGCAAGTAAGGCTGCCATCGCATCTTCTGTCGGCTGCGGGAGATCTGGATTGCCCGTTGAAGACATGATTGACGTCAGAGTTCGTACTCTGTCGGGATAATGAATAGCCATTGTCTGGACAATCATACCTCCCATCGAAACGCCTACAACATCAGCTTCCTTAATTCCCAGCGCGTCAAGCAAGCCTATTGCATCACTTGCCATATCTGTCAGTTTGTAGGGGACATCGATTGTCTGTCCTCCAATAAGGGCCATAACATTGGGAACGCCAGCATCATCAAACTTCGATGACAGTCCCACATCACGATTATCAAATCGAATCACCCAGTGTCCTTGGGATGCAAGTGCCTTACAGAAGGCCTCATCCCACCGAATCATCTGTGAACCCAGTCCCATGACCAGCAGCATAGGCGGATCAGAGGGATTCCCAAAGGTGTCATAGGCAATCTCAATATCGCCCACCTTGACTATGGCTTCTTTACTATGTGCAATTTCTTTCAACAATTATCTCCTCCAAATAATACTGGAATTCTTGTTACTCCCCGTCCTATCTGTCTTTCTTTTCCGAGTGAGAGTGAAGCAGAGTTTGAGAGTTGAAAAGAAGTGGCACCCCCGCCGGGACTTGAACCCGAGAACTGACAGTCTTGAGTGCGAAAGCTAACAGATTGCTATTTGACAGCTAGAGTCAAGTGTTTCTTCTGCAGCTATCAATGAGGAACAAATCTGAATGGGATTCGTTCTGGTTTCAAATAAAGGGACACCACGAGCTCGTTGGCGTCACGATAAAGGCATCTGAGTCGACTGATTTGAGCAGCATCTTCAGAAATGTGGCACTTGGATACTGGCTGAAGGCTTCAATTAAGATAGCAGTCCTACTCGCATTGCCCTATGGGATTGATTTCTGGAATATTAGCACATTAGATCGTTTGTACTATCATTCAACTGCTTTTCATCTGATGTTTTCCAGATACTATGAAGAATGGAGTGTCGAGTTCGCCAATGCCCCTACAATTGTTTCTGCCATCATTCTTTGCGTCCCAGGTATTTTCTTCGGTGCATATCTTTCTAAAATGGAGAAAGTCAGGCCAATTCGAATCCCTGGAACGATAGCGATTCTTACCACAGCTCTTCTCGGTATCCTACTCGGCGAGGGACTGCCTAATCTGACCCTTCCAGGGTTTCAATTTCCTCTAACTGCGAACCTAATCCGTTTTACAACCCTTGTTCTAGTTGTGCTCGTGTTTATCCCTATTCTTAGCAGAGAAACTTCTCTGCTTCTTTCTGACAGAGCCAATGCAGAGAAGCACAGTGCTGAAGAGAAGTTGGATGTGCATCTCAGAAACGAGCTTCTTGGTGTCACATCAGGGCTGCTGGTCTTTGTGATGCCCTATGTCTTTCTAGTTGACATCCATACATCTTTCCGAGTTGATTTCCATCTCTTTGGAAGCGTCGTCTACTTCTTGGTCGAGCACGACGTGCGTCATAACTACGCAGCAATCAGCTTCTCTGTGATTGATATACACAACCTACTGTTGTATCTCCTAGTTGCAGGTCTTCATGTGATGTATTCCTATAGTGTCCTTCGGTATCTTAGGGGTCTTGGAAGTCGAAACCAATCTTTGATCTGTGGTGTGCTTGGTGTACTGCTTCCCCTTGCTGTTTTCTCAATAATATCACCTTACTATGTTCGCGGCCAGTTCTCATACCCAGTTCCCCTCCCAATTGTTTTCCTACTTGGTATCGTTGTCCTATGGTTTGTGAAACCCATAGGAATACGTGTGCTTAGAACTTGAATATGAGGTAGGTTCCGAAGAAATTACCCGCTTAATTAGAAGGAGTGGCGCCCCCGCCGGGACTTGAACGCTAAACTAATATTATAAGAATCAGAGAAACAGACCTCTAAAATTACAAACGATTTAAATCCAAATTCTTCTAATATTAACCATATTTGGTTAAATAGCGACACGTGTGTATTCTCATGGAAATGGATCGAGTAGGTACAAAGACACTGTATGAATTGGTCAAGGAATGGACCAACCAGCCATGGGGAGGTATTCGGAATATTCGCATTTGCGAAGAACTGTGGAATTCTATTGAAGCCTATGAACTGATAGAAGGACCATTTGGCGATTCTGTAACTCTACTTGAATCCTGTGTTGTTGATTCAAACGAAGCGTTAGAGGCAGGTCTATTGAGTGAGGAGCAGGCATTAGACAATCTGAAAGCCCTCTTGGAGAATAATGATTTTGTATTGGGCGCCCGAATTATAGAGGTATCCGTCGAATCAAACCCAGTGTGCAGAATATCAAACATCGACAGTCTGCTACGGAAGGATTGGCCAATCGGTCCTCAGAAACCTCAGTGGTGGAAACGAAGTGTCCGAAGTTTCTGGCTTCTTGTAGGAGTTGTTTCCTTTGCTATAATGATCATCATCTCTATCATAATGATTGAACTTGGAACCCTACCACCCGTACAACTTATCCTAGGCGTTGCAATTGGTATTCCAATGTACGCAATGAGTTACTATTTCCGTACAATAGCCACCAAGAGAATGTGGAGAGTAGTTTTCATCCTTGTTGGTTCCTGCTTCATAGGATTCTGGTTTATTCTAGTTCCCTTGACATTTCTCTTGGTCTTCTCTGGTGTGTGGTCACGTCTAGGACCCATCCCATGGTGGCTGGGGATGCCCTTTCTAATGATTCCACCTTTAGCAATAGGAGCCTTCATAGGAGATTGGCTCGGAAAGCGACGGGATTACAGACCCTATATGTAAATCATACGGAAAGAAGATGGCGCCCCCGCCGGGACTTGAATTCCCGCAGCCATGAGAAATCCATGACTGTCCCGGGTCTCAAGAGATCCGTTCCAAGGTGTCAACCACTTTGGATTGACAGTCTTGAATGCTAGACCGGACTACACTACAGGGGCGCGATTCGACTGCACCACTTTCGGTTTTCTATTAAACTCATCGGTCGTGAACACACGATTGTATTTACAGTATGTCACGCGTTCATCACTGGATGCATTCTTCGAAAGATAGAGCATGAACGCTAAACAGAATCAATCTCTTTGATCTTGCTTCTGACAATATCAGGAAGAGTTGTCCTCTTTGAAGACTTGTAGTCATACACTACCATTTTAGAATCGCCAAGCGCAGCAATCCCCTTTGATTTGCTCTCTACAATATACTCCATAATGAATTGAGTTGGTTCAACAGAGGTTACACGAGTACCTACAGTTACTGTATCAGGATAAAACAGGGGTTTAATGAATTTGGCAGAGGTGCTAGCCAAAATTGGACCTATAGAATCCTTCTCCATGGTTTCAATGAACCCGATTCTCTCAAAATACTTGATACGTGCAGTTTCAAAGTATCTGAAGACTCTAGTATTGTTCACATGTTTGAAAGAGTCCATATCTCCCCAAGCAACGGGAATTTCAACTTTAATGTTAAACTCATCTAATGACTTCATATACAGCACTTCTGATTTCACTGTTTCAAGAATGGCGGTCTTGAATGCTAGACCTTGCTAATATTGCGTTAAACATTGTTATATTATAACGGGTTATTGATGATGAAATCTTGAGTACCTATCTTATCATCGATGGATGAAGGGTGTAGCTGGTTAGGCGAGGCCATCTGAAATGACAATGGAATCTTCAAAGAAAAAAGGTGCTGTCGTACTAATTGTGACACTTCTTGCTATCGGATCTCTGACCCTTGCGCTCACATATCCAACAGGAATGGAAGGAATCCGCGTAGCAGTCTATAATGATAGAGGTGCTATGTCATCTAGTTCCACAGCGTTGCTAAACATGTTCCGTTGGATGCATGCAGAAGCTAACTATGTGAATTCAACTGAGATTCAACAGGGTGTGCTTGATGGATATGACATAATTGTTTTTCCTGGTGGCTCAGCCCTTGATTATTATAACTATCTTGGAACCCTAGGTAGAAATGCAGTCATAGACTTCATTGCAGGGGGAGGATCCTACTTTGGTATTTGTGGAGGTTCGGTATTCGGGACCAACTTCTATCTTGGCCTCTTCGACGGTCTTACAAGCGGTGCTGTGAATGGTTCGGATACGAAGGTAATCCCAATGATTGTGAACACAAATTCGACAGGTCCAGACCTTTCTAATGAACCCTCAACGTATGAAACTCTTTATTGGAACTCAGGCTATTTTTACTCAAGTAATGCAACATATATGTCAACAGTGATTCCAATCATGCTCTATACGCAAAACAATGAACCTGCTATGATTGCCTGTAAGTTTGGAAACGGGACTGTATTCCTCTCATATCCACACCCTGAATATGAGGAGAATAGTGCGCTTGATGGGACTGACCAGTTTGACTATCAGAACGATCCGGACTCTGAGTGGAACCTTCTCTTGAAGGTATCATTATGGCTTGTACAAGCTTCAAAATAGCCTCTTCTTTGAAATGTGGAGTTCCCTAAATACGCCTGAGAGATGCCAGATAACACGGCTGTTTTAATTTTGCTTGAATGAAGAGGGTCGATTTTTGAGAAAATCTGCGAAAATCAAGTCTGTTCTTGTTCTATCGAATCCAATTCCTCAAGTTTCTGCTCTATCTTCTTGCGAAGTGTCTTCACTCCTGGTGAGTCCGAGATGGTGAGAGCGTTTTCTAAAGTGAGTCGTGCCATTTCAGGCTCACCAATTTGAGTCTGGTAGGATGCTTTGAGAAGTGCGTGTTGCATTTGGATTCCGGGATAGTTCTTTTCTGTAGCATGTTTCTCTAGTCGTTTCATCCAAGGCCCGGAATAATCCTTGTCTGACCCGGAAACGGGCGCATCTAATCCTTTCAAGATCTCACAACGCGTAAGAGCCAGCAAGCCCAAGTTCACCTGAATCTGAAGGTGCGGGTCTCCCAGCTTTAGTGCCTCCTCAAGGGTTGTTTCTGCATTGTTCAAATCGCCGTCTGCCAATTCATACAGGCCTTTGGCATACAGGTAATCTCCCAGCACTTGCTCGTCACCGCTCTTCATAGCGCCATTATGAGCTGCCACCAGATGTCGTGTGGCATCATCAAGCTGTCCCTGAAGGACAAGCGCATTGGCGGCTACCGAATGAAGCATAGATTCATCTAACCTGTGCAATTCGGCCTTTGCCTTGAGCCACTCTAATGCTTGTTCAGGCATCTCAAGAGTACAATAAATTCTTGACACGATTAGAGCGGGTGTGACCTGAACATCATCAGAAATCTGTGATTTTATCTCGAAATCCTTGAAAAGCAGACTGAGTGCTAAATCATATTCTCCCAAGGCTTCATAGCAGACTGCTGTCATCATTGCCACGATTTGCGTCGCATCGAATTCGGTAAGTCTACCTAGAAGCATAGAATAGATTTCGTCATATAGTTCAAGGGCTTTATGCACATCAAAGTCTTTGAGTGCATTTGCTTTTTGAACCAGCGCAGCAGCTACGGAGAATATATCATCGTATTCATCAGCAATCTCATGCACCTTATCCCATGCTCGAATTGCTCCTTCAACATCACCCTGCATCCGTAAATCATAGGCCTCCTGAAAGTGAATCAAAATCATAAAGCGCTGCAAATCTTGATTTCTATCAATGATTGCCCTAGCTGAATCTAGATAGTGAGAACGAACTGGTTCTGGGGCCATATAGGTTGCAGCCATGTATAGGTGAACGAGTATCCAATCATCTGGATTTGATGATATTGCCTGTTTCATCGCAGCTTCAAGACCTTCCAGTTGAGTGTTGGCAAGAGTATCATAGGTGTCCCTCCTAAAGAATGCTAGAGGCTTTGTTTGAACATTTTCTTCCAATCTTGCTTGCATCATTTTCCAAGTGTCTGGATATGACAGAGCTTGGATCAGCGAAAACCAGGCAAAATCAGAATCCATGGGATAGTCATTCACAGCTTTCATGAGACTCTGCACAAAGTCATAGTAACTCATAGCATCCTGAACTAATTCCTCAACAACCCTCTTTGCTTCATCACCAAGAAATGGATAGTACATCGTGATGGTTCCAAGCGGCTCCAATTAATCCAGCAACTCCTGACCATCCCCAGAGATACGTATTTCCCAGAGAATAATCTAGCGGTCTAAGGACAAAGAGGGAAGGAGAACCATTTCAGCGCAATGCTTTTTACCTAAGGCGGCACTATGATGTTCAGCTCACCCAAGCTGGAATAGATGATACTCCATCTATCGTTTTATGGAAAGGTTTTTATCAAGACAGAATCCCGTGCGGACTGCCCAGACAGCATTGCTTCCCATTTACGCATGACCATGTATCACGCTGTTGACAAGTCAGGAGACCATACAACGGCACAATTTATCGGTGTCATACGCGGTCTTGCATAGTTAGGGGCCGGTGGCGCAGCTAGGTAGCGCAGCAGGCTTTTAACCTGATGGCCGCGGGTTCAAAA
>JBHLQS010000026.1:20775-23199 GCA_048883405.1 Candidatus Thorarchaeota archaeon | reverse complement strand
CTGTTCAGATGAAACAAGTAAAGGACATTCTGATATCGTGGATTATTACCGTACCAATCTCGGCAATTCTTGGAATGGTAGTGTTCGCAGTAATTCTTGGATTCGTCTAGCTATTATTGCGCAATATCGGGGATTCGATGAATGAGAATATGATCCCTTGCCAATTTGCCCAATTCATTGGCTTCATCCTCCGATAGATGCACTCGTTTCTCGGAGTCTGGAGTATTTCTTCTTGTTGCCTCTATTATTGCCAAGTCGGCTTCACGGACTATATCTTCAGCACCTATGCACATTCGCGTGTCGCCGGTATATGCAATAGTCGTATCACCCACACGCACTCGATAACCTAGGGCGGGCATGAGCTTGTCTTCATCAGTTGTGTTCTCCATTCCGAAATGCTCAACTTCAATTGCACTGACCTTGAAGAAGTCGGTATCAAATCCTGTCCCGTGGGTTAGCTCATGATACCAGAATTCGAATGGTAGTGAAGCGCTGTAGACATTTCTGAAGCCTCGGATGATTCCAATCGCCTCTATGCAATCCGCAGGGAGAAGAATATGCAATTTCTCAGTTCTCGTCAACATTCTAAGGAATCCAAGAAGGGAGTGAACCCCTCCCATGTGATCAAAGTGACCATGCGTTATAGCCACCAAGTCCAGGTCGTGTACAAACTGGATGCCACCTAGCTCCAATAGGTCTCGCAGAGCACCATCACCTACATCCAAAAGCATCATTTTGCTAGTGAATTTCGAAGTGAGGACAATGGTGGTGCTTACGCCAGCAGCACTGAACGGAACTCTGACTTCCACCTCATCATTCTCCCATACAAAGGGACCGGTGTCATTCATCTTCATCACGTCATTGGGCTAAGGGAGGAACCGGGTAGGTCACTCCATCTAGAGTAGGCACCTACTCGTCGTAGCCAAGTTTTGGTACTCTTGCGAGGAAGTTCATGAAGTAGGCAACCACAACTGATACTACAAGACCCGCAGCAGCGTATAGGAGGGAGTCCAACAGAGAAGGTGTTGCTCCACTTAGAATCTGGAGCCAGCTCCAGTAGAATCCCGCGATGGTCATTCCAGCAAATGCAACCTTCATCAATGGAACCTTGACACTTCGCGTCTGGAAGATTCCCATATCAGTAAGTGCCGCAGCCAATGCACCGCCCTTAGCCGGCTTGAGCTTCAGTTTCTTTGAGAAGGCTCCCACTGTGACTTTGCTCTTTGGCTTCACAACCTTCACCGCCTTTGGCGCATATTCTGCAATGTCTTGAGAGAAGTACAGAACTGCTGATGACTCATCAATGCCACACTTTGAACATTCAACAGCATCCTTCTTCCATTTCTTGCCGCACTTGGGACATCGTTTGTGGTCCCAAGATTTTCCAGCTGCGTCGCTGACTCTGCGGATCAACTCATCCTTGCTGATCTTTTCTCCACCCTTCTTAGGTTTCCGTCGCAAGACTACTGCAGCAGGAAATATCCCGACATCTGAGCCCCTCTTTGCTCCACGCATCTTCCGTGCAGCTATGATTCCCTGCTGGAAATTATCAAGAGCCATAAGAAGTGAAAATACAGCCATCACTGTAAAGCCTACAGTAATCAGTCCAGTGACAGACATAATGGCAGCAGCACCGGTGGCTCCAATCTGTAAGACAAAATCCTCAGGCAGGGTAATATTGGTCCCCGGGTCACTGAGCAAGGAGTAGATAAAGGCCACTTCACCGATAATAGTCCCGGAAACCAAGTCAATGCCTCCGAAACTAAGCATCGAGCCGAGGGGTATCGATTTATTGACTAGTTGCATGGGAACCCCTATAGGAACAGTTGACCCAACTGGAAATTCCTGATTGATGAGCGGGAATCCCATGTATTGAATTACGAATCTCATGGCATGGATTGTGAGATTCTGAATTGCCTCAATGGTCAGCTCAAGCTCGAGATCAGTGGTCAAGTTGTAGGGGATTGGAGCTGCAACATCTGATTCAGCAGCTGATACCCCATTGACTTCTAAAAGGAATGTTAGAGCATCATCTTCAGTCCAAGTCTGAGCATGGACCGGGTATAGTGGATAAATGCAGAGAATTCCGGCGATAAACAGAATGAATGCAAGGTGTGGTAGCGTCTGCTTCATTTCGAGTAAGCCTCCAATGGCAAAAGCATTGCACGTTGGAAGGTCTACATTGCTTTAATGGTTATCGAGTCTCTACTGCTATTGTCCACCCATTGCCTCTTTGATTTGTCGATCAAACTCCTCGTCATCTTCCTCAGGATCGAATGTGACATGGCGTTTAGGAGACGGCTCTGCGAATGGCTCCCAGTGCAATGCGGCTCCAACTCCTATGCCTCCGAAAGTAGTCATTATACTCAACAGGAACATTAGACTTAGCCTGGCTGCTTCCTCATCTGGAGGAACATCTGGTCT
>JBHLQS010000026.1:0-20675 GCA_048883405.1 Candidatus Thorarchaeota archaeon | reverse complement strand
CCGAAAGTAGTCATTATACTCAACAGGAACATTAGACTTAGCCTGGCTGCTTCCTCATCTGGAGGAACATCTGGTCTGGCAACGATTATGCCAGTGTTCTGTAGAATCAATGCTATGATAACCCCTCCAATTAGTCCAACAGTCAGAGTAATGAAAAATCGGTCCCTCATACTCAATGATCTGGATGCACCCAAGATGTATCCCACAAGAAAACCTACCATAAGTCCAGGAAGACCTGCATATAGAGCATCAAGGACCGAGATTTGCAGCACGTTTCATTCCTCTTGTTGGCATGATAAACAACCGACCTCTCATAACACTTCCCATTGAAACCTCGCGTCACAACAGTTTTACTCATAGCTTCTTCCCATCATGATGAGGCCGATAAGATGAACGCTAGTGAAGGACTCATTCTTGACGAGATTCTGAAGAGACGTAGCGGAAGAGCATTTTCCGATAGGCCAGTCCCTGATGAAACGCTGAAATCTATCTTGGAGGCAGGAAGAAGGGCTCCTTCATGTGGTAATACTCAGGCATGGAACTTGGTCGTCCTAAACAATCCCGATAGGCTAGCAGAGGCACATGAAGCCCTGAGCATGGGAAATGCGTGGGGGAAGAGGGCTCCAGTCATGATAATCGTTGCTGCAAAGGAGGACGGTGGCTGTCCTTTTCACGAGCTGCCATATTTCATGATGGACGTTGGACTTGCTACAGAGAATATCCTCCTTCAGGCTGTCCACTTGGGTCTGATGGGACACCCTACAGCCGGGTGGAATGAAGACAAGATGAAAGAAATCACTGGAATACCCAGTGAGTATAGAATTACAACAGTGGTCCTCATTGGCTATGAGGGGAACATTGAACTCTTGGATGAGAGAAACCAAGAGAGGGAGAAGAAAAGAACTTCTAGGAGGCCTCTCTCAGAAATCGTCCACTGGGATGGATGGTAGACTACGGTTTGTACTCCATCACCTGTCCACAGTGAGTAGGCATATCCTGATGCCCACATTGGGGCCCCATCCAGCAAACTAGCTGGTCCCCTTCCTGATGCATCTCTTTCCCGCAATGTACTGGAACGTCTACTTTCTGTCCACACTTTGGACATACCAGTTCTGCCATTTGTAACAAAGTCTCCATTTTGATATGTGACACATTATGTGTCTTGATTAACAATAGTGAAAATTGGTTCTATAAATATTTGGCTCGAGGAAAGCGAATCGATTACTTTGGATAGTATTTAGTAGGATCCTCAGAATACACCTTCTCTTCCGTCTTGTGAGCGCCGGGTGTGTCAAGTTCTATATCACGCTTCAAGGTCCGGTCAAGAGACAGTATTTCCCTGAATATTTCATTTTGGACTATTAGCCGCTGAACCTCGTTGCTGCCTGTCCATATAGTTGCCAGTCTCGCATCCCGATATAGCCGCTCGATAGGATAGACATCAGTATATCCGATTCCTCCAAGAATCTGCATTGCTTCATGCACAGCTTTGAAGCCAGCTTCTGTTCCATATGCCTTCGCTTGAGAGACCTCCTTTCTACACCAAGCGCCTGTGTCAGCCACTTTAGCTGCACGGTATATTAAACCACGAGCAGCATCCAGTTCTGTCACACAGTCTGATACCTTGAAGCTAACAGCTTCAAACCTTCGAATTGGCCGGCCAAATGCCTCCCGCTTGTCTGCATACCTTGCTGCAAGCTCTATGGCCGCCTGACCCATTCCAACTGCTCCTGCAGCAGATGTCAGGCGTTCGGGAACCATCATGGCGTTGAACACATCATTTCCACCATGCAGTTCTCCAACGAGGTTGGACTCAGGAACCTCAATATCCTTCATCACGATTCGTGCCGCACCCATACCGCGGCAACCCATGAGTTCGTACTCTTCTTGAACTTTGACTCCAGCATCACGGTCGACTAGAAAGGCACTGAGTGATTTATGGGGCGCAGATTCAAAGTCAGTCTTGGCATAGATCAAGAAGTAGTCAGCCCCAACCCCTCCAGCTACAAATCGTTTCTCACCATTTATGACAAATACATCACCTTTCTTTGTAGCGACTGTATTTGTACCAAAGAAATCAGATCCCCCTCTAGGCTCCGTCAGACCCTCTCCACATATTTTCTCGCCTCTGAGTGTTGGAAGTAGGTATTCACGTTTCTGTTGCTCTGTTCCATACTTCTCTATACCTTCTCCAATTATGCTTGGAAGGGAATAGGCGCACCCAAGAGAGATACCTAAAACACCTACTTCCTCTACCGCAAGCATCTCGGAAACCCAACCAAGACCTCGACCACCATACTCCTTTGGAAATCGTAGCCCGAGTAGGTTGGATTTTGAAGCAGTCTTAACAAACTCGTAGGGATACTCTTTCTCTTTCGAGTCCATGGCAACAATCAGGCTTGGGTCCACCTTATCGCGGACAAATGCACGAACCTCGTCCCGCAGCTTCCTTTCTTCATCACTCAATAGAATATCAAACATTGTGCATTCCTCGCGAATAGATAGCTATACACCGTGCAATAAAGAGTCTAGGGTGTCTTGAGACCCAGGGGTTCTCCTGATATGAATGGCATCAGTTGGACAAACTAGCTCGCATGCTAGGCACAAGATACACTCAGCATCAAGAATGGGATCAACAACATCCCCTCCATTTTCAGAAATCCAGGCCGCGAAGACATCCACAGGACATGCAGTCACACATTTCATGCATCCGATACATGATTCAAAATGCACACCGGCAATGTCACCATGGATTCGACCAGCTCTCTCATCCTTTGACCAGACTGGATGGCCTTCGTGCGAGTCAATTATTGACCAAGTGGTTCGAAATGTCTTATCAATGGGCACATGGCGTATTTCCACAGTTGTGCTTTAGAATATACCGTGAGAATGATAGATGATGCTCCAACCGTTTCATTGACGAAAAGCGTTTCCAATTCATCAATCATCTACCGATACCAGACTCTTCGAGGAGATAGTCAAGAACACTCTGCCAGATTGTGCCATCATCTCTCCACTTGTTCTCGAAGTTGTTTGTATTGACCCATTCTCTCAGAGCGCTCGTGGCGGCAGCTGAGAATTCTTCGTCTACTGCTGCTAGAAAACCCTGGTTTACAAGTGCTTGCTGAATCTTCAGTGAAATACCGCCCTCTATACGATGAAGCCTGCTAGGATCTTCTCTGTTCAAGAGCGTCATGTCATATAGGGCAAAGATGCGCTGTAGTTCCTCAATCGGTTTTGGATGGTCATCGACTCTTACGTCAACATACCTATCATTTCCACCCTCATAGCCTCCTTCCTTTCGGACTACTAGAATCGCAGCCGACTGCATTCCTCTCCTATCACCACCAGCCGCCTGTCCAGCACTGAGTGCAGCAAATAGTCGGTCTATCAAATCGCCCTCTGTCTTCTCATATGCTTCAGCCATATCTTTGACCACGTCTTCACCTGCCAAGATATTCCCTTGACACGCATATCCATCGCCAACCACATGGCCTGCCCACTCCATACATTCTTTCCCAGTGTGTGACACAGCAAGGCCTTTGGAATCAACAATTCCAACTTGTCTATGCTCAACCTTGTCATCATCCTTCAGCAGAGCCATCAAGGTTTCTGGGGCATCCTTGCCTTCAGACAGAAGCTTCAGTCCTCTTGGACCGTAAGAGGTATTTGCCCAAGCTTGAGTCGCCACCCCACCTGCCTCAGCCAACGCCCATGGGACAACAGCGCCTACAGCAGGAAACTTGGACTGTACAATGATTCCAATATCGCCATTTGAGGGATCTCTTGCTACAACTGAGAAGGTCGATGGATAACAATACATTTTCACCAATTGTCACCTCTAGAAGACAATGAGAGTCTAGAACCCGTTCCTCTTTAGCTAGCTGGTTCAACGAGAAGAAAAATGAAACAAATCTTAAGAGAGGGAAGTTCTGAAAGAGGGATGCCTTCCCTGGGTGCATGATTTCAGGAGATACGCAATCGATGGCGGAAATCTATGTCTGGTATGTGAATTCCACTGGACAAGAGAAAAGCATCGGTGTCGAATCGAGTGAGAAGTGCGTCAATCTTGACCTTCGTGATATGATCTCAGTAGACATTTTGCCTCTCATTTGGTGTCAGAATCTTGAGGATTTGACAATTCGCAACAACAAACTCAGAGAGATAGACCTCTCTCCGCTTTCAAAGTGCCCAAACCTTCAAGCACTCAGGCTCAACAATAATCTGCTTGAGAAGCTGGACCTGTCCCCCCTTGCTGAGTGCTCCAATCTAGAGGAGCTAGCTATCCATGAAAACAGACTCAAGCGAATCGATATTTCTCCACTTTTCGAGTGTCACGAGCTAGAGGAACTCAGACTTGATACATCTGTCACACTATTAGCAGATTTGACACTGAAGTCCGTAGGCAGCTGGCCCGAGGTTCTGATGGAACGATTTCACAGAATTCTCTGGAAAATGCCACAGTCTGCCTAGACCAACAGAAAAAGTGGACCCGGGAGATATCCCGGGCCCTGAGAAAAGACATGTCTAAGTCCCATTATTTCGGTATTTCACAGCAATGATGAGTATTGCAAAGACGCTGAAGCCACCTGCAAGAAGAACAAGCTGGTTGTATTCAATACCTAGGAAAGTCCAAGTTGTTGATAGCGCCGTAATTCCAAGGACGGGATCATAATCTAACGGTTCATCTCCAAAGTACTCGAAGGCGATGAAGATAGACTTGTGTTCTTGTGCCATGAGAGGGTCTCCATGGGAGGCTCTAACTTGGACTTGATGAGATGCATTGCCTGCAAAGGCTTGCTGTGAATATTCCATCCAAGCATTGCCAAAAGAGAATCTATCATCTTCATGGCCAATCCTTGGAACGTCGCTCTCACTGATGTTCTGGTTGTGCTCACTCTCACCAACTGCGAATTGAAACACCAGAATGGAATCAGTATTTGTCCATTCCCAGCCAGAAACCGTAAGGTCGAACTTGAACTGGTCTGGTGTTGCCAGATAGAAGTGGATACGAATCTGAATCTCAACGTCCATTGGGTCTGTGTGGCCTGGCATGCCAGGCATCCCAGGAATAGTTGTCATTCCAGGTCCATGGTGGTCATAGGTGTTAGTATTTGTGAAGTTGAAGTGTATGGCTGTGATCACATCGTTCTGCTCTTCGGTCACAAAGCCACTGAACACCCAGTCATCCATTGGTAAATGGAACGCAGAACCCACTATAGGGTCGATACCACGATCAAAGGTTCCATTCTCATTCGTGTCATTTGCCTCAAATAGCCTAAGGAACGTGACATGATAGTCGGTTCCAGGATCTGTTTCATTCCACCATGCAAAGTGGGGCACCTCGCCGTTTGCGGCCACTCGGACTCCTATCTCGCCAGTCGTTATTGTAACTACTCCAAGAGATTCCTCATACTGGAACATTTGGTGGTGGGGCTGAGCTGCCACGAATGGTACTGAAGCCAAAACCATCATTGTAGCGAAAATCGCTAGTAATCTTTTGTCAATCAATGATTATACACCAAGTAAATGAGTCCTCAAGTTAGTATATAATCATTCTATTCCAATGCTATGGAAAGGCGACTTCGAGAGGACTCGAAGTCATTTTGGCACTCTAAATCAGCGCTGAACTGATTAAGGCCAAGAGGATGATGTTCAAGTTCGTGACTATGAGAGTCACAATAGCAGCTCGAGAACTCCTTACGGCTTTTGCATGTGAAAGCGCAATTGTGAGAATATAGGTACTCCAGGTGATGATACCAAACAGTAGAACTGTTAGAGGCCAGCCATTGAGAACACCCCAGTCTGGAATGAAATACCACATCAGCTCCACGAGTATGTGAGGCACAAATGCCATAGGAATGGCTGCGAAAAGCCCCTTTGACAAGCCCCTTTTGTGAAGAATCGGAATTGATAGTGCTTCAACAAGCAAATAGGTAGTGATCCATGCTACCATTGCTGCAAGGATTGTAATCCCGGTATCGAAGGCACCCTGGAGAAAGAAGAGAAATACAGGAAGAAGGCCTACCTCTGCAGCAAAGTATCCATAGAGACCCAGAAACACCACAATCTCAAAGAAGAATCGAAGGGGATCAGACTGAATTCGTTTCACAATCGGCTTCATAGCCAATATGTCCAGTACTAATTCTCTGGTTGTGCTCCCACTCTCACTTATGGCTACAACAGCCTCTACTTGATCCTCGCTCTGTTGGATGATGTCGTATGCTGCTTGCCCGAGCTCCGTTAGAGAATACAGCTTATTCCCTGTGCGTGTAATCAGGGGATCATCTGACTTACTTAGATTGTCCAGGTGAAAATACAGTGTGCCTGGTTCGAGTCCCAACTCGGTGAGATCAGTGTACGAAACTGAGCCCTGATTTCCAATCATGGCAATTATCTGGCGTCTAATGGTGTGCGATAGCGCGCTATATACGCCATCCATTACAGAGTCCTTATCGCGCAGAATGATCCCTCAAGCTGATTTCTTCATTTGAATCCCCAAGACAAGGAGCACTTATTCATTTCTCTGTCAGCGTCGGGCCCAGACCACTAGATTTCTCGATTTATCGGGTACAAGCTCATTTTTGTGATAGTCTGAAAAGAAATTGAAGTTCTCGAAACCAGCGGTGGTCAGTGCCGTCTTCACCATATCCTTGTTGGTATGTAGGACACGTTGCGTGGAGATTGCCGTTTCCCAGTCAATACCTCTCTTTGAAAATGAGGCAGCCACTAGTGTCGACCAATGTTTGTCACTATGCTCATAGAATCTAGAGAACAATACTTCATCACCAGTAGCTGTTTTTCCACCCTTTATTGGAAAGAACCTGAATCCTGAGTTTAGGATTTCCTCGAAGTTTAGAACTTGAAAAATGAATGAGCCAGAGGGACTCAACATGTTATGGACTGCCTCTACAACATTATGCAGGACTTCGACAGTAGGCAACAGTGCTAGCGAGTTCCCAAGGCAGAGAACAACATCAAAGAATCCTTCCACTACTGAAGAGAAGCTTTGCATGTCAGCGATTTGAAACTCCACTTCCACGTTGCCGTCCCTAGCATGATTTCGAGCTGCCGTGATCATGCTTTCACTGGCATCAAATGCAACGACCTGACAGCCAAGAGATGCAAGCGCGACCGAATGCCTTCCACTTCCACAAGCCATGT
This sequence comes from Candidatus Thorarchaeota archaeon, assembly GCA_048883405.1. GTDB lineage: Archaea > Asgardarchaeota > Thorarchaeia > Thorarchaeales > Thorarchaeaceae > SMTZ1-83. The sequence goes on along the minus strand of JBHLQS010000026.1, from coordinate 13,511 downwards.
CAAGCACTCTGCTTGAGCTGGATTCGGTCACCACTGATTGCAGGAATGGCATCTCTCTGCTAAGTCTTGAATCCCAATCGATTGAATTGTCGTATGCCAATGCCAACTCATCAAAGGATTTCATAGCGGTCAACCTCGAGATTGGGAGGTATCGACTTCATCCTGTGTAAACAGCACACGCCCTTCCATTCCTCCCGCCACGTTGATTGTCTGACCACTCACATGACCAGACAGTCTGTCTGACGCAAGATAGAGTATTGTATTGGCTATGTCTTGAACAAGGGCGACTTTACGCATCGGGATGGTCTGCAGGATGCGCCGAACCATGACCTCATCATTCATAGCATCTTCAGACATAGCTGTCACAGTCCATCCTGGATTTACCAAATTCACTCTTCCCTTACGTGCGAGATGGACTATCTCATTCTTTAGACTAAGCATCAAACCCTGAAGACCTGCCTTTGAGGCTGAGTAGTCGCTGTACCAAGCTTCCCCGAAATATCCAGCTGTCGATCCGATGAGTATGAGTGACGCATAGTCGCCAGGGTTAGATTCTAGGTTGGCGAAGAAATGCTTTGAGCATAGAAAAACGCCGGTTAAGTTCACAGCCAGTGTATTCTCCCATTGCTCCAAGCTCATCTCATGGACGCCCACACCTACATGATTGGCAATGCCCGCATTTGCGACTAAGACATCTACTCTGCCAAAGGAATCAATGGCTTTTTGAAAGACCCGTTCAACATCTGATTCCTTGCGAACGTCGGCTTGCACAATGCAGGTCCTATTGGGCCATTTGCCAGCAAGGTCTGCTAGTTTCTCCTCAGAGGTCCGATAGGTCGCTGTCACAAGAGCCCCCTCCTCCAAGAGCACTCTAGTTGTTTCAAGTCCAATGCCGCCAGAGGCCCCGGTCAAAACCACATGACAGTCCTTCAAGCCTGCATCCATGAGAACATCCTCTCCAAAATCTGTCAATTTGACTGACAGCCTCCTCCCTTTCAAGGATTGTGACTTGAAGAAATGCACTCGAATTCTGTTCGAGTAACCCCGAGGTGAGATTTCCATAGATTTCGAATGGAACTATTATATATCTATTTGAATGAATCTATCTTGGTGATTAGATGATCACAGTGCGCAGAACACTAATGTTTGCATTAGCTCTGACGGCCTTATTGGCATCTTTGCCTTTCGTTGCCGCACAGAGCACAGGAATACAGTATCAGCACGCCAATGGCGTCGTGACTCTCACTACTGATGATATTGGAATCAAAGTGAGTGCAGTCAACAATGTGCCACATTTCCAATTCTGGGATGAGAGTGATGACACACCTGGGACTGACTATCATGTCACCTTCAGCAAGCTGTTTGAGGCGAATGATACTAACAATAATGGAGCATATGATGCAGGAGTCGACCACCGTTATGGAGACCCCTACACCCTACCGACTGATGACTGGGAGTTCAGCGGTTTTGCCACCGATGAGGAAGATGGCATTGTGACTGGTGTTCACTTCAATTTCACCAATGAGGACACCTTCATGCCCCCAACTTCAGTTGCGTTGGCTGAGATACCAAGCTCTATGAATCTTGAGATCGAGATTCGAGTCCACATCAACCTGACTAACTCTAATGAGATGAAGTTCGACATTAAGCTTGAAGGTTGGGAATGGGCATATGCAGACTCGATACTCGTGTTTCAGTTCACAGTAGCCGAGAGCGAACACAGTCATCAGGATGGAACTGGAGAGCCAGCAGACTTTGAACAGGACACTTCTGGCTACCGCTTCGAGTTCGGTGATGCCTATATGGAGTGCGCTGAGTTTGCTTTTGCAGACAACTCAACTACTGAACCGCATCAAGTTCAGATGAGAGCCACCCACGGTGAAGCTGAACAGGGATCTGTTGGTGAGTCTGTATACCTTGCATTCGAGTACTTCGGCAATGAAACTCTTGACTACGACCCCACTCTAGGCGTTCTCTCAGCTGATGGTCCTGCGCCGCTAAGCAGTGAGCAGCTTTTGCTCATAGGCGGTGGAACAGTGGCACTTCTAGTCGTAGTCGCAATTGTAGTAAAGACCAGAGGATAAGCCGGAACCCAAATATCTCTTCGCGTCTATGTGGATGGCCCCGCAGAGAGCGGGGCCCTTTCTTTTTTTCTATCATCTAAATGTCAGAATCAATGTAAGTTGAACAGCAACCATGGAATCAGGTCCATGTGTCCTGACCATCTCTTTAGCTACCTCAAGATTTGGACCGTAGAGGCATTTCCGCATGTCTTGTAAATCCGGAACACGTCTGAGTAGGTGGAGTCTAGTGAGACGCTTAATTGCTGAACTAACGGTCCTGGAGGGTAGTTTAGTTTTACTTGTGATTTCCTTAGGACTCATAGGACCACTTTGAGCCAGACTCCTCAAGACGACCAGTGCACTACCAGGGAGCTGAAAAGCCACTACGCGGACCTCCTTCGATACAACACAACAATGATTGCAATCACCACGACAAATCCAGAAGCAATCACCAATTGCATTGTAGTATCCTCACGAACAGCAGATTCCAAGGCATCAGCTGCTGCATCCCATGCGTCTGCTATACCTACAAGATGGCCACGTATATCCTCAAGATCTTGCTCGTGGTATTCAATAGCACCCTCAAGGTCTTCAGTTTCGTAGTAGAGGTCTGCTATATTGGTGAGGGTTTGAGTCAGAATTGTACCATTCACAGTATAGTATGGATCAATCAAGCTCGCATTCTCACTCAGCACCGCCAGGTGTGACACTGCCGGACTGGCAGATTCTAAAAAGTGCTCTAAATCCAGGTCCACGAGGATTTGTGGCAGTGCCTTGAGACTCTCACGATAGGACAGATGTTGCAGAGTAATGCCCATTTCCATCTGTAGTCCTGTCAAAATCAATGTGTAGTATCGATCATCTTTGTCAGAACTCACATCATCTAGATAGGCGATTATTGAATCCTTTGTAAGGTCATAGCTTAGGCCTCTAAAGGCATCTGCGCCAAAGTTCGCAAAGAAGACATCCTCTACCCCCTCACCATATGATGAACGGACGCCTCTTAGCCTATCACAGATGTATGAGGCAAGACTAGACTCAAAATCATCTGGAGGACCACTACCTGTCTTAACCACCACAGACCCATAGCTCATGTCCTTCATTGCATTTTGCAGTGTGCTATAATTGACTGAGTATAGCCACCGACCATCATCAGGGAATCCAAAATTCTCACCGAAAGCTCCAACTCCGGGGTCCATGATTATAACCTCACCCGCTGTGTCATTGTATCCAATACATAGAACTGTATGTCCTGAGCCTGTATCCACTGATTGGATTCCCATGGTTCTCGCAAAATCATAGTCGGATGGGGGAAGGTAATATGGATCGGTCCAAATAGCCAAGGGATAGCCATCATCAACCGTGGTTCGTATCAAATCCAGAGTGCCATTCCAGCCTTCGATGTCCGTATAGTTCAATCCCCAAGCTACCATTGCTGGACCATATGCTATGCCAATTCCTGTATCATCATCCATGTAGATGTCGATGTCTAAACCGTAAAGATTGGCTATTGTAGGCAAAGGTTCCATCTGTCGAAGCATAGCACCTGCTATAAACACTGTCAAGTCTTCATAGCGGATGTAACCCGCTGAGAAGCCTATGCCGGATGCTGCGAAGAGATTGTGAAGATCCAGTGGTGCTCCTGCATGCCGTAGCGCCATGGAGAGTGCTGACCATTGACAAAAGCCATTGATCTCCTGCCATTGATATGGAACTCCCGATATGTGACCATAGCCATCACTTGCAGGGGTATAGCCAGGGCTAGAGAGAGCTAGCCCCGGCTCGGAGATAGAAGAAGGAAGCTGCGTTACAGTCACACATAATGCTGCAACGACAAGTATCGCGATGTAGTTCTTATTCAACTCTGAGACTGCCCCCTTTTGGCAGAGGCCATTATTGAATAGCCTCTGCTGTACTTCCACCTGAAAACCTGTGTAAGAGTGCTCTCACACTTTGCTTTTTCAGTTCTGTATTTCCTCCTCCCCACCTACATTCACCTCCAAGCTAGTAGCTTGCTTCTGTCTATTTGCCCTCCGACAATCTTGAGGTATGCATCCTCAAGGTCCTCGGTTCCCGCGGAAGTCACAATCTCCTCAGGAGGCCCAACCGTCACTAGAACACCCTCGTTGATTATGCCCACAATGTCGCAAACATCCTCTGCAAAGGACGTCTGGTGTGTGCAGATGAAGAACGTGGTGTCGGTTTCTTCAGCGAGGACATGGATAAGATCCTTGACGAGTGCTCCAGCACCTGGGTCAAGCCTAGATGTGGGTTCGTCCAGGAACACGAGCCTCGGCTCGTGAAGAATCGTGGAGGCGACGAGAACCTTCTGTTTCATACCGCTCGAGTATGTGTCAAGGAGATCATCCTGACGCCCCTCAAGCCCTAGCATAGCCAACAGACTGTCAATTCGCCTTCGGAGTGACTCGCCCTCCAAGTTGTTCAGCGCCCCTATGAACTCAAGGAATTCAATAGCTGAGAGCTTGGAATAGAGACCAGGGGTTTCAGGCAGGAGGCCAGTCATGGACTTGACCTCTCCTGCCTTCTCGACTATGTCCATCCCCAGTACTTCTGCAGTGCCGCTCGTGGGCTTCATTAGCCCAGAGAGCATGCGCACTGTGGTTGTCTTTCCTGCGCCATTGGGCCCCAGGAAGCCAAAGCGACCTCCCGAGGCGACCTCTAGGTCGAGGTTTCTGACTGCTTGAATTGGACCAAAGGTCTTGTTCAGTTTCGAGGTCTGAATGGAGATGCCGTTATTACTCATTGACTTTACACCTCCACCTTTCCTAGGCTCCTGACACCAAGGTACAGCATTAGGCCACCTACTAGGAGTAGTAGCGTGGGCCCCATGAGCATCTCAACAGCCATGAACCCGTCAATTCCGAGAACGTTCTCAAAGAAGCTGAACAGGTTAAAACCAAGTCCTATGTCTAGGAATATTGCTGCAAAGAGAGGTCCGATGAGTGTGAATTGCGTCAGCATCATAGAGGTTATCAAGACTGTCTGATGTGCAGACGACTTGGTGTCCTCATAGTTAGGATTCTGAGCTGTCACTCCCATGCTCACCATCACTGCTCCGCAGACCGTGACAAAGGCTGCGCAAAAGATCTGAATTGCTGTCAGAGGAGACAGGCCGAATATGAAGAACATTGCAATGGTTGGCGCCACACTGAGAGGAATAGCCATCATGAAACCTGTTGCAACACGTGCTCTCATGAAACGAGATGCTCCCTTTGGCGCGCTGCGAATGATCCAGAGCTGGTCCTTTGACTCAAGGAATCCCGTACCAGCGAATGGAAGGACACCCACTACGCCAATCATGATGCTTACCATAGGCAGGATCTCAGTTGCTTCAAACACCTCTCCCTCCATGACGGTCATCTGCTGGATTAGAATTGGTAGTATTATAGCCAGGACGACTCCATAGAATATCTTGGAAATGTTCTGTGCCTTCCGACCAAAGTCCTTTAGACTTACAACTGTAAGGGCACCAAAAGGACCCTTTGCAGCACTACGAATGCCTCGGATGAATATGTTCTCACGGCCAACAGTTGTGACGGTTTCGGTCCTCACTCCTGCACTTATCGTGAAGACTCTATCAGCTGCCGCGATTGCAATAGGCACGAATGCCAAGCCGAACGCAGCCATCAGCAATGCGCTTGTCAGCATATCTAGCTGGAGGATTGCACCAAAACCGAGAATCTGAGATCCTGTCAGACCGATTCCGTTGAATGTGATGGAGATCCAGCTAACCAGATCAGCAGGCCAGGTAAAGGGCATTACTAGGAATGCGTTTATTCCGAGGATGCCTGACAGCTGTGGCATGAAGAACATCAGACCATACATAGGTACGATGACTATGAGTGCAATCACAAATGAGAGTGCTTTTGCAATGTCGTTGCCCCGAGAAGAGTCTCCAAGCCTTGCTTGAATTACTGATGTGAGGAAGTTCGATAACCAGATGGTCGATAAGACCATCAGAGCGATCACAGTGTATACTAGTGCCTGACCAATCAAAGAGACCTCAAAGGCCAGCATGAAGGGGGAAATCAATAATGGGGCAAAGACCATTACAATCAGCCCGTACATGGGCATCTTGCCAACAAATGTCCCGGTCAGAATGTCCCTTGTCTTCACATTGTTAGACAGAAAGATCTCCCATTGTCCAATCTTAATCTCTTGCAGAGAGTATGAGAGGGGGTACAATAGTAGAAGCGCCCATAGGAAGAGCATCACTGTCCGCATGAGTCCAGGAAACATCACCATCAGTAGTGTGCGAATGGTTTCCATTGGAATGATCAACTGGATGAATCCATTGATTAGCATCGGAGCCAGGTATGTGGCCCATATTGCCGCCAGTGCAAACATCAGACCGACTGTCGCCGTTCTGTGCTTCCGCAATCCGGCTGTCAGTACAAAGAACTCAGCCTTTGCGATATGATACCACTTACGTGTCATCACTTCACCTCCAAGCTAAGAGTGCCTCGCGGTCGATCTTGCCACCGACAACATTCAGGTATGCATCTTCGAGATTTCTTGCTCCAGCTGCTTCAATGATGTCGTGAGGCGCACCTTGTGTGACAATCTCACCCTTATTGAGTATTGCAATGACATCGCAGACATCTTCTGCAAAGCTCGTCATATGAGTGCAGATGAAGAAAGTCGTGTCTGTTTCCTCAGCAAGGACTAGAATCAAGTCCTTGACTACAGCGCTGGCACTGGGATCGAGCCGCGACGTAGGCTCGTCAAGAAAGACTACCTTTGGCTCATGTAGAAGTGTCGAGGCGACGAGGACCTTCTGCTTCATGCCTGATGAGTAAGACTCCAGCAAGTCGTCCTGTCTGCCCTCAAGTCCCAGGATGCCAAGTAGGCTGTCAATACGTCTGTGCACACCATCGCCATTCCTACCGTTGAGTGCTCCAATAAACTCAAGGAACTCAACAGCAGACAGCTTTGAGTAAAGACCCGGGGTTTCTGGGAGTAGACCTGTAATTGCCTTAATGGCGTCGCGATCTTTGCTAACATCCATGCCGCATACTTCGGCATATCCGCTAGTCTGTTTTAATAGACCGGAGAGAATACGGACTGTGGTTGTCTTCCCAGCTCCGTTAGGACCAAGGAAGCCGAACCTGCTGCCCGACATCACCTTTAGGTCTAGGTTACTTACGGCTCGAACAGAGTCGAATGACTTGTTCAGCCGCTCGGTTCGAATTGTTATTCCGTTTCTAGCCAACTTGCTCACCGAAATTATCATGCAGTAAATGTTTACCGCAATCTATGTAAACAATCACCACATTTATATATAAACTTTCCCAAGTACGTAGTGAAGAATTACCCGAAAGCTTTATAGCTGGGTAATGACTCAAACAGTGAGGATAAGAAGATGATACTCTCAGTTCACGAAGCAACGGTCTGGTGGGAGTTCCAGCAGGGAAAGACCACTGGAGAGATTGCCAGTGACTATGAGGGTCACGTAGTAGCTCCTCCATACGTCCATGCGCTTTTCGAACAGTCTGAGAAGAGATCCGAGAGAGAAGGCATAGAGGATGTACAACTCAAGGACACCCAGTATGTGTCAAGAGTTCTCAATAGAGCAAGAGGCAAGATTGAGAAGGCGCTCAGAGACCAAGCTAAGAGTCATCGGCTCGATATTGAGACCGTTCAAGACTACAAGGGGCTACTGAGAGGATTCGACTACCAGGCAAACACAGAGGTCTACATCATCTATACAATGAAGCTTGGCGTTGTGGTCTGGTATAAGCACGACTCCTATGCCGGTAAGCTCTGTCCTGATTGCCCAAAGCGGGAGGAGTGTCGTGAAACCCTTGATGCCATTATGACTGAATACAATATCACGCTGCGACCAGACGAGGAACAGCTCTACATGACAGAGCAGTCCATTGCCATCTTCAACAAACTCGCTGCTAAAGAAGTACCGAGGTATAAGAGAGGATAATGGAGAGTTGTGAGATTGGGTCGAGACTACGAAGGGAAATTAATCAGGCCACCCATGGAAACAGTGGCTTATGGAAAAGTGTTCAAACCCGCAACGGCATTGAGGAACAAGTACTGGTTTATTGGGATAGTCACACTGGTGACAATGTATGCCATAACCGCGGGAACATTCCTGGGGCTCTTCTACTTGCTATTCATGTTCAACAGTGACCTCTTTCAGTTCTCAGCTTGGATGGACGTGATGTGGACGCCGATCAACTTCTGGTTCTGGACTCTATCCCTGATTATAGTTGTTCCTGTGTTCGTGCTGATTCCGATCTACCTCAGCCGGTTTGAGTACTCGGTCAGAGGTGAGTCAGGGAAGTCACTGCCTGAGATATACGTCAAGAAGGGACTCATTGATGTCACAGAGAAACATGTGCCATTGAGAACTATTACAAACATAGCTAGCAAGACCGGCCCCTTCGACAGACTCTTTGGAATCGGAAATGTTGAGATTCATACTGCCGGATATTCTGGTGGACCTTATGAAGGAGGAAAGCCGGAGGAGAAGATAGAGGGAATAGTGTTCTATCAGGAGCTTCGGGACTTCATCCTGAGTGAGATGCGCAGTCTCAAGGGCACCTATGCAACCGCGACTGAAGTGCCTACAGAACAGGATGACACTATTCAGGTGGGGTCAATAGAGGAAGCAACACTAGTCACATTGCAAGACCTTCGTGATGTGTTACGAAGAATAGAAGACAGACTTGACAGGAGTGGAGTATGAGATGGGCGACTATTACGACGAGAGAGTTATCAAGCCCCCGATGGAAAGGATAGCCAGTGGGAAGATCTTCAAGCCATCTAGATCCTTGATCTTCAAGGGCTGGCTGCAGTCTATCATGTTCTTTGTAATCTGGTGGATTGTCGGAATGACTGCTTGGACTGGCCTGTCATTCATAATCTTAGTATTCGATAGAGGCTTGACGCCGCTTCAGCATGCTCAATACATGGGTACATGGTGGTGGCTAGTGAACATATGGTATTGGGGAGTAGCCTGCCTTATTCTTGGCGTTGTTTTCACAGGTTGGGCTGTATATGTCCTAAAGATCGAATACTCGATTCTTGCAGAATCAGGAAGAGCAATGCCAGAGATCTATGTGAAGAAAGGCGTTCTCACTGTGACTGAGAAGCATGTGCCCTTCAGAACAATAACGTCCATCTTTTCAAAGAAAGGTGTGTTTGATAGGTTGTTCGGGATTGGAAGTGTTGAGATTCAGACTGCTGGAATGACAGGAGGGTCATCCCCTGGCGGGTTCCAAGCAAAACCTGAGGAGAAACTCGAGGGGTTGCCATATTTCAACGAACTCCGCGATTTCATTCTTAGAGAACTCCGTAGATTCACAGGTCAATACGTAACCGGTACTGAGGTAGTCACTTCTGAACAGGAGGATACACTTGCAGGGCTTGGACAAGGAGAGATATTGCGGACTCTGCAAGACATGCGTGACATCCTCAGGAGAATGGATGAAAAGCTTGACAGGAGGGATATCTGAGATGAGTGATAGCAAAGTAATCAAACCCCCAATTGAGGAGATTAAGAGCGGAAAAGTGTTCAGACCTGCTACAGCCTTTGTATACAAGGGCTGGCTTGGAGCAATTCTAGGAGCCATAGGATTTTGGGTCCTTGCAATGTTTACATGGCTGGGAACAGCATATCTCATAATCGTTTTTGACACTGGAACGACGTTTGCCAATTATCTAGTTTACCTAGATACTTGGTGGATTCCTGTCAACTTCTGGTGGTGGGTCCTAAATGCATTCTGGCTGATTCCTGCGATTCTCTTATGGCCCTTCTATGTGAACAGGTTCGAGTACTCAGTGATAGCTCATTCCGGCGAAACAATGCCGGAGATCTATGTCCGCAAAGGAATCATCACGGTCACCGAGAAGCACGTGCCATTTCGAACAATCACGAATATCTCGAGTAAGGCGGGACCAATTGATAGACTCTTCAAGATTGGAAGTGTTGAGATTCAGACCGCGGGTTTTTCAGGTGGAGCGCAGGCTGGAGCCAAGCCTGAGGAGAAGCTAGAAGGGCTCCATATCTTTGAGTCCGTGAGGGACTTTGTGCTAAGGGAGCTTAGAAGATTTACAGGCCAGTATGCCACCGGGACCGAAGTGGTTGCGCCTACTGATAAACCAGTGCCAAGAATGGATGACACGCTACAAGACGAAATACTAATCACTCTGCGGCAGATTAGAGATAAGATGGGGCCACTAGATGAAATCTTGGCCCTTCTTAAGAAAAAAGCATAGGCGAGTCAATGCATGAGCGATGAAGGGAAAGTAATCAAGCCTCCAATTGAAGAAGTGAAGAGCGGCAAGGTGTTCAAGCCATCAAAGGCCTTCCGCAACAAGAACTGGGTCCTGATGATCTTTATTGCAGTAGGAATCTGGGCGATGTTCATGTCCATCATGCTTGGAATTGGGTATCTCGTGTTTGGCCTCACTGGACAGTCAGGCTTTCAGGGCTGGGTCGATGTTTTCTGGAACGTCATCAATCCTTGGTACTGGTTGCTGACAGCCATTTGGTTCATCCCTGCCTTCACCCTCTATCCAATCTACATCAATGCATTCGAGTATTCAGTCATTGCCGAGTCAGGTGAAACGATGCCTGAGATATATGTGAAGAAAGGTCTCATCAACATCACACGCAAGCATGTTCCCCTGAGAACGATAACCAACATCTCAACCCGTGCAGGTCCATTTGACCGAATCTTTGGAATTGGTACTGTTGAGGTGGAAACAGCTGGAGCCTCAGGACCGCAAGTCGGAGGATCTGCGGAGGAACGTCTGGAAGGTTTGGTCTTCTATGAAGAACTCCGTGACTTCATCCTACGCGAGCTGCGTAGATTCAAGGACCCCTATGTCACCGGGACAGAGGTTGTGATTCCAGAGGATGAGAAGGTCATCAGAGTGGGCAGCTCAATTGAAGAAGAGGTCCTCAAGGTGCTTGAGGATATCCGTGACCTTCTCAGGGATCGTAGCTGAGAGGGAGTACTATGTCTGAGGGATCTGCTCGGGTCATCAAGCCCCCAAGCGATGAGTTCGAGAGTGGAAGAATCTTCAAGCCTCTTCCGTCCCTTCGGCACAAGAAATGGTTGAAGTTCATCTTGGCTGCGTTCGCATTCTATGGTGTTTTCCTCTTTGCGTTTTTTGGGCCTCCCATTGTGACAGTATTCGTGATTGAGTTCATCCCTCTCAACCTCTATCTTCCCATGGAGAGCTGGATTGTCGGAAGCCAAGTCTACTGGTTGATAACTCCATTCTGGTTAATTCCGGCGCTAATCTGGGTTCATCTCTATGTGAGGAGCATCGAGTATTCTGTAGTGGGTTGGCAGGGAGAAACAATGCCGGAGATCTATCAGAAGAAGGGCATCATCACGATAACAAAGAAACACGTGCCATTCAAGAATATCACCTATGTGAAGAATAGAGTGGGGATATTCGATAGGCTCTATGGGATTGGCTGCGTGAAGGTAGAAACGGCTGGTGAGAAAGGGGGAATACAAGCCACAGGGGTATTGACGCTTATTATTTCGCGACTGTTTTCTTCCAGTTCCGAAGAAAACATAGAGGGCATCCGATTCCACGAGGAATTAAAGAGATTCATTTTGGAAGAGATGCGCGGATTTGGGAAAGCTCCCCTTCATCTCCCAAGGGACAGAAGGATCACATCCAAGGGTCTTTTCACAGAACGCACTCTGCGAGCCTTTCAGGATGTCAGAGATGCGCTAAGAACTGAAGCACAAAGGTGAATGATAATGCGAGCTATGAAGTATGTATTGGTTCTGGTTTTGGGGTTGTTGATGTTTTTCTTCTTCTTGGCACTCTACCTCTCAGGACTTCTTTAACGCTCAGTAGGTGAAGCCGAGAGGAACCAGGGGAAGTGGTGATTAGTGCTTTTCCGTATAGAAACGGTTTCAAAAGGTACTGACCTTTCCGAAATGGAATCTAATTACAGACTGATGTCAAGACTATCAGTGATTCTGACAAAGTTGAGAAGACTCTTCTCAGCTGCTTCACGGGGGCGGACCTCAAAGATATAGAGTGCAGGTTTTTCCAATCCAGCCAGAAGACGCAGTGGACGCTCAAAGGGTATCGACCCATCCCCGACTATTTGATGCACGCCGTATAGGTCGCTTCGATCATGGACATGAACGACTTCTATTACATCTTTGTGTTTCTCGAAAACAGCCCAGTCATCTTCGTTAAGCTTGGGGGCGTAGAGTTTTGGAATATCGAGACAAAGCTTCAGGCCTCTTGGAACCATTCTGTCGATTGCTTCACGTACAATTGGATTCCAAGATGAGTTCTCTAGAACGATGTTCGCATGAACTTTGGAGTGAGTGACAAGGGCGTCCAGATTATCACATAATGTTTGGAGATATAGGTCAGAATGCTTCTCAGTGAAATCACATTTCTTGGCTTTCACCTGCTTGAATGAGGGAGGAGTTCCTGCGTGGATAACAATGTTGGTTCGCGTCTCGCTCAAGTCACGGGCAAAGTCAATTATGTCTCGAAAGTACTCAAGAATTGCATTTCTGATGGGTGGGTAGGTGCACATTAGACTCACATCATCCCCCGGCGCGTGAAAGCCCCATTCGATTCCTAGTTCATGTGACCTCTGACGTAGCTGCATCCGTTCATAGAACGCGACCTTCTCAGGAGATAGTTCTGGCACACCAAAATCAGGCACAATTCCATTCCAGACTGTCCCCGACGCATAGTCTAAAGCCTCATGCAGAGATGTTTTGTAGACCATATGGTAGGCGCGCCTTTGGGGGAGTGGCATATTAGGTGAGAAAGAACCCTCTCATATGAGAATGTTTGGTTTTCTCCGCCCTACATCTTGGTGCTGCGCCATTGAGTAAGCAGATCTTCAGAATTGACCTTAAAGTAGGGATGGCCGACATCAGAAACCCCGAGCTCGCATCTTCCGTTCTCTAAGCCTGATAGCTCGAAGAACGCAACGCCATCTTTCTCAGTCGATTCATTCACGGTGAAAAGTTCACCCGAAGGAAGTCGCACCATCAGGTTTACGTCAGCCATATCGACCGGCCTCTTGAGCTTGTCAACGATCCGTACAGCTACTCTGATCCTGTGTGACGAACGTGAATATAGCTTCAATAGATCAACTGACTCGACGTACATGGTGTCTTTGAGTGGCGTACTTTCAGACTCCGCGGCAGCATCACGCTTTTGATTGCTCATCCCAATCTGCCTCAGCGGAGAAACCTCTCCAACTTGAAACCTCGATGAGTTATAATATAACCTTTGTTTAGTTTTCTACCATAGTTTGGTGGTTTTTACTAGATATGCCTCTTTGCAGGGACTCGTAATCGAATGTGATTTGCTGTTGAGGGTGATTGATTGAAGTGAGTGTAATTATGGCATAGATCTGATGTCTAGTCACGAATAATTGCATCATTCTTTGCCCTTCACAGC
>JBHLQS010000025.1:0-23201 GCA_048883405.1 Candidatus Thorarchaeota archaeon | reverse complement strand
TATCGGGATTTATACCTCAAAGCAAAGGGCAACGCGTTTAGGAACACTGCACATCTGCGTACCTATATTGCTGAACATAAGTTGGGGGCGAAGAAATAATGGCACACGGTCCAACTTACAAGGTCAAATTTAGACGCCGCAGAGAAGGCAAGACAAACTATTACAGAAGAAGGAAACTCCTGCAGTCCAGGAGACCACGCCTTGTGGTCAGAAAGACAAACAACCGTGTAATCGTTCAGGTGATAGATGCGAAGGTGATTGGAGACGATACCATAGCCTCGGCAATATCCACTGAGCTCGGAGGATTTGGCTGGTCTGCTGGAATGGCAAATCTCCCTGCAGCTTATCTAACTGGATTCCTTACGGGACTCAGAGCAAAGGCACGCGGAGTTGACACCGCGATTATGGATGTCGGACTCCATCCACCTATCCGTGGCTCTAAGCTATATGCGGCCTTGAAGGGGGCGGTAGATGCAGGCTTGGAGGTGCCTCACGATCCTGAAGTGCTTCCAGATGAGTCTAGGATATCTGGAGAACACATTCTTCAAGCCTATCAATACGTGACTGAGAAGAAGAAGGATAGCCATCACTTCGGCGTTGTAGGGAAGAAGAAGACAAACATTACTACAATACCAAAGCAGTTCGATATGACTAAGAAAGCAATGTTAGGGATATCCAAGGCGGATCTTAAGAAGAAGAAGGCAGCAGCAAAGAAGGCAGCACCGAAGAAACCAGCAGCAAAGAAGGAGAAGAAGAAGAAACCGGCTGAAAAGGCACCTCGTGCAGTACCTAGGAAGCCAAAACCCAAGAAGCTCGTGTCAAGAGGCAGGGGCAAGAAGAAGGGGAAGCAAAAGATGAAGTAGGAGATGTTAGATGATGAGTAGCCGAAGAAGAAATCGAAGGCCTCCACGAAGACAAGAGGTGAATCCCCTTGATGACTGGGTTCCTAAGACCGCCTTGGGAAATCTGGTCAAGGAAGGCCATATCAACAGTATTGAAGAGGTCTTTCAGAACAACAACATCATCCGTGAGCCGGAGATTGTTGACATGTTAATTCCTGACCTCCGTCAGGAAGTTGTGGATGTCACAATGGTCCAGAGGCAATCAGACAGCGGTCAGCAGAAGAGCTTCAGAATCACTGTGGTCGTAGGGAATGGCGAAGGAGTCATTGGCATTGGAATAGGTAAGGCTGCAGAGTTCGTTCCAGCAGTTCGTGCCGCAGAAGCAAGAGCAAAATTGAATGCGACTATCTTCCGTAGAGGCTGCGGCTCATGGGAATGCAGGTGTCATGATCCTCACAGTATCCCCTTCCAGACAAAAGGCGAGTCTGGCTCTGTCAGTGTGACCCTCCGACCTGCACCGAAAGGAACTGGCCTGGTGACAGCAGACGTCGGCAAGATGGTTCTCAGAATTGCGGGATTGAAGGATGTTTGGTCAATCACAAAGGGACGAACCAGGACAGCATCAAACTTCGCAAAGGCATATGTTGATGCCCTTATAGAGACTTACAAAATGCTTCCTCCTCAGGAGTGGGCAGCATCAGGAGTGGCTGAAGAATGAGTTCAGAAGAAAAGGTCATTCTGGCAATACGAGTGAGAGGACAAGTCAGAGTACGACCTCAAATAGGAAACACTCTAGACAAGCTCTTGCTTGGCAGACTGCACCAAGCTAGAGTGTTGAAGCTCACACCAAGCCTGCAAGGAATGATAACAAAGGCAAAAGACTACATCACTTGGGGTGAGATTGACGAAGAAACCATCTTGTCCCTTCTCACAAAACGTGGTCGTCTGCCTGGAAACAAAAGGCTTAGTGAGGAATATCTAAGAAAGAACTCGAGCTACCGGACTTTCAAGTCACTTGCGAAAGCCATAGCTGAAGGAAAAGCAAGTGTGAACGATGTTGAGGGTCTGAAACCTGTGTTTAGACTGACTCCACCCCAAAAGGGCTTCAAAGGAAAGAAGAATCTTCCAGTTGGAATGGGTGGAATCACTGGATATCGTGGTGCCGAGATAAATCAGCTCGCAAGTAAGATGATCTGAGGTGAAATGGTTGAGTTGGGATGACGACCCGTTTGATGAGGATCCTCGAAAGAAACTGAGGAAGTGGTTTGGTGAATTCCTCCCTGACGAGGTATTCGACCAAATCGATGAGATGATGCGTCGTATGATGGAAGAAATGGACGGTGGAAAAATGTTTGATACGGACTCTATTGAGGAGTTTCTAAGGGAAAATCCTGACGGAACCAATCCATTCACCTTTGGTTTCTCTATCCGCCCTGGTCCTGATGGAAGACCAATAATTCAGAGGTTTGGAAATGCACCCAATCCGGAAGGTCATGGAATGACACCTCAGCTCGAGCCACTGGTAGATGTCATTGACGAAAATGCCGAGATAATTGTAGTAGCTGAGCTCCCTGGAGTTGAGAAGGACGAACTAAAAGTCCGAGTCAAGGGCAAGACCTTGACGATTGATGTGGACAATCCGCAGAGGCCATATCACAAGGAGATTAGCCTCCCGGCGAAAGTCCGCAAGGAAGAAGCAAAATCATCGATGAGGAATGGAGTCCTCGAAGTGCGTCTAAAGAAAGCTTAGTGGAGAGAATTGTCATGCAGAATCGAAGATCCAAGAAGATTCACAAGATGCGAGGACGCCGTGCAGCTGGCTACGGCTTCAGTGCCGGTCATAGGGCTTCAGGACAGAGAGGAGGCAAGGGGATGGCGGGCTCCAAGAAGCATCACTACATCAAGGTAATGCAGGAGAATCCTCGCTACTTTGGGAAATGGGGCTTTAAGAGACCTCAGAAGCTAGTTGATGACATGGTTGCCCTCAACATTGGCGAAATCGATGAAGCCCTAGATAGACTTGTTGAGCGCGGAGCAGCAACGAAGAAAGGACGCAAGTACGCCGTGAATCTCACAGTCATTGGTATTGACAAGATATTGGGGTCTGGCAAAGTCACTCGTGCAATAGACTTGGTCGGAGTGAAGGCAATCTCTGCACGGGCACGAGAGAAGATTGAGGCGAAGGGCGGATCTGTAGACCTGCCTAAGGAATAGTTTGATTCCTGCGTTCATAGCTCTCGTAGGGATGCATTTCGAATCTGGATTCCAACATAGAGAAGTGAAAAACTGACAGCAGCAAGGCCGAACGTCAATGGAGTAGCAATCGAACTGTTAGGATCAGCTGGGCTAATGGGACTAAACATCCCCAAAATTGCTATGATGATGCTTACTATTATGGAAACGATGCAGCAGCCTTCTGCTTCAGCATTTGTATCTGGACTCGCCATCACACGGTCAGAGACTGGTTTTTCGATGCCGGAACCCAAGAATTTCCCCGTCTTCGTATTGCATTGCAGCCAATTAAATTGTAGCAATGTCTGTGTGTTTCCACAAGCACCACTATACTTAAAGGCGAACTCAAAATTTGAGCCAGCAATCTAACCTGCAGGAGACGAAAACTTGACGTCTACATTCCTAAGGGCATTATCACCTTTTGTCCGAATAATGCCGGAAGTGAAGACTCCAGAAAAAGAGGTATCGTTCAGAGAGAAGGCCGTCTGGACTATTGTGATCCTGCTACTCTTCCTTCTAATGAGCCACATTCCTCTCTACGGAGTGGACAAAACAGTTGGAACAGACTATCTATGGGCACTGCGAGTCATCCTCGCAAGCACACGTGGAACCCTGATGGAATTAGGAATTGGACCGATTGTCACTGCAGGACTGGTGATGCAGCTGCTATCAGGATCAAAAATCATAGACGTGGACTTTGGAGACCCAGATGACAGAGCCCTATTCACTGGTGGTCAGAAGGTCCTAGCTATGTTCATGACTGCATTCCAGGCAATTGCCTACATAGTCGGTAATGCATACGGTGAACTAGCACCTGAAGCTGCAGTTATTGTGTTTATGCAGCTGTTCATTGCAGGAATTGTAGTTATCCTCATGGATGAACTCATCCAGAAGGGGTGGGGCCTTGGCTCTGGTGTGTCACTGTTCATCATGACCAATGTTGCAGGTCAGGTGATGTACAACTCATTGAATTTCATTGACCTCGAGTCAGCAAACCCGGATCCTCTTGCATCTGGAGGCACTAATCTGCCAAAAGGTATCATTGCGGCGCTGATTGCGAATCTGCTGAGATGGATTGGCATCGGTACTGATGCAGGTGCTCCGGTCGGCTGGGGCTGGCTCGTCTTCAGAGATGGGGTCAATCCAGGCATATTCACTCTTCTTATTACAATTGGAATCATGCTTGCTGTCATCTGGATGGAAACTGTTCGAGTAGAAATACCCCTCCAGTATGCAAAGTATAGAGGCATGAAGGCAAGATATCCCATCAAGCTGCTTTACACTTCGAATATTCCTGTCATTCTGGCTCAGGCACTGTTTGCGAACATTCTGTTCTTCGGACAGATTATCTTCACGAACTTCAATTCGCTTGGAACTAACCCGTTCTTGAATCTCATTGGTATCTTTGAACAAGACCCGAATAGTGCCAGAATGATAGCGACATTCGGACTGAGTCGCTATGTGACGCCGCCTCAGGGGCTGTTTGCACTATTTGGTCCAGATGCACCGTCGGATGGATTGCTACATGTAGCGATCTACTCCTTCTTGATGATTCTCCTATGTTGGGGCTTTTCCAAGATATGGGTAGACATCTCAGGTATAGCGCCTCGTGATGTTTCTCGCCAACTCCTGGACTCAGGTTACATTGTGCCAGGCTTCAGGAGAAGTGAGAAGGTCTTAGAAAGACTGCTTGAACGCTACATTCCTATTGTAGCCAGTTTAGGTGGGTTCCTTGTGGGAGTCCTCGCGGCAACTGCAGATGTCTTGGGAGCTCTTGCCAGCGGGACTGGTATCCTACTGATGGTGTCAATCATCAAGCAGTATTACGAGCA
This sequence comes from Candidatus Thorarchaeota archaeon, assembly GCA_048883405.1. Classification (GTDB taxonomy): domain Archaea; phylum Asgardarchaeota; class Thorarchaeia; order Thorarchaeales; family Thorarchaeaceae; genus SMTZ1-83. The sequence continues at coordinate 18,295 of JBHLQS010000025.1, read as the reverse complement.
AATAGCTAAGGAGCAATTGGCCCAAATGGGCGGTGAAGGAATCCAAGGACTGTTGGGAATCATCTAGGTCACAATGGCGAGGTGAATCCTCGCCGCTCTTCCCTTATTTCAGACTGCTATTTGACTTCTGACAAACCTAAAATGGAACCGTGTATCCGAAGGAACGACGAAATAGCCTAGTCTAGGGGTCACATAAATGAGTAATACCAACAGTAGGATACGCTACCTTTTACCTGTATTCCTATTCCTACTGGGCGCATGGTTCACATGGGATATGATAACTGAAGTCACTGATGTGGTCAGGCCGGTCGCTATTCTGCCCGTCATGAGCACACAATGGCGTGTTGATGTGACTTTCTTCCTCTTCATTGCCATCCCTGTATACCTACTCGAGTACGCCATCATAGCTGTACCAGCTGCTGGTCTATTGCTGCTATATGCCAGCATTATCAGGTCGACCTCATATGAGTTGAACATCATGAACATTGGAACGGACTTTGGCGGAGTTCGCATGGTACGTAGAGCAGTGGCCCCAGCTCTCTTCAGCCTCAGCTCATCCAATTTCCTTATTGTTCCTATAAAGGAGTGGCTATTTGGTCCTGATCCTACAATTCCATCAGGAATGGGTATTGCCTTCAACTTCGCTTTGTCTCTGATGGCTGGCTTGCTCTTTCTCTTGGTATCTCTTCCACTGTTTATGCCTACGTGGGTCCTCAATGATGCGGGAATAGTCACCCATCTCAAGGATGATAAGTTGAACATTCGTCAGTGTCCCGACATGCAGGGAGTCGGGAGATGGGTAGGCAATGTGCTGGGTGGTTTCGCTATAATCGCTTATCCAATCTCTGCATTCCAGAACTACTTCTTGAATCCACTGTTGGAAGATCCTCTTGTCTTCACAAATACCGACAGTCTAGTTGTCAGCCTGTTCTGGACAGTTGGACTCCCATTTCTTGTCATGGCGTTTATCTTACCAGTCATAGCAGCCAACGAGTTGAATCAGAAAAGACTTAGACGCCAGATGTCCGGAGTCGCAACAAAGATGGGCGCAACTGTGGTTCTGAAGCCACAAATTGAGAAGATTGACAGTGAGAAAGCATTTGCAGCCAAGAAGCAGGTAATAAAGAGGGAAGGCATCCTTGAAACACAAGAAGTCGAGGAGATAATAACTTCTGCAAAGGGCATCAAGAAACCAAAGAAGGACGAGAAGAAGAAGAAAGCCGCCAAGAAGAAATAGGGGCATCCTACAGAATCTATATAACCCACACCGCAGCACAAGCGGCAAACTTAGTGTATGTTTGGATGGCTGGACCCAATGGCTGAGGACAGGAATGTCATCGTTGTAACGGGAATTCCCGGTGTCGGGAAGACGACTGTAATTAATACTGCGGTTGAGATGGTAAGAGAACAGCACAAGGAAGAGGTCCTCATTCTCAATATAGGAACTGAGATGTTTGAGATAGCTTCTGAGCGCGGCTTGATCAAGGATAGAGACGAACTGAGAAAGATGCCCACAGCAAGACAGAGAGAGGTCCAAAAGCTTGCTGGAGAGGAGATTGCCCGGAAAGCGAAGACTGCCAGAGTCATCGTTGATACACATACTCTCATCCAAACAAAGAATGGCTTCCTCATCGGACTTCCTGAGTGGGTTGCGAAGCCTATTCAGCCAAAGACTGTGGTTCTGGTGGAAGCGGATCCAGAGAAGATAGCTGGTCGCAGGACCTCAGACGAAACCAGAGCGCGGGATGCTCAATTGACTGATGATATTGACACTCACCAGAGAATGTGTAGAGCTGCAGCTGTTGCAGTTGGCACAATAACTGGAGCGACCGTTAGAATAATCAAGAATCGAGAGGGAAAGGTAGAAGAAGCCGCTTCCGAACTAGCAGCTACGTTGATGGAGTGAAACCGATGCAAGATATCTTCGCCTCGTTCCAGACTTGGTTCAACACAACCTTCGCGATTTTCCAAGAGCCCCCTCTGGCTGCGCTGTTCATAATGGTATTCTCGATAGGGATAACAACTATCAGTAATCTCGCTCAGAGACGGTTCACCGACACAAGACGGCTCAAGAGGTATCAGGCTGAAATTAAGCAACATCAGGAGATGCAGAAAGAGGCAGAAAAGACACAGAATGAGAAACTATTGAGGAAAGTGCGGAGAAGAAAAGCCTACATCGAGAGAATTCAGCGGGAAAGCATGACTGCACGCTGTAAGCCCTCCCTCTTGTTCTTCATCCCCTTTATCATCGTCTTCCAAGTCCTTCGAGGATTTTACTTTGATACTGTTGCAGGTGTCGATAGGATTGTTGCAATAATACCATTCAGCATCCATAAGCTCCTGCCTTTCTTTGAAGGTTGGTTGGGATTCGCTCATCCATTGGGTTTTGGGATGACCTATTTTGGATTCTATATGATGGTCGGACTAGGACTTGGACAGATACTCCAAAGGCTCATGGGTGTGTCGCTTACATAGAGTGCGATAATACTCCGTCAGAGAGATAGATTCACGCAAGAATCAATTGGGTCGCAGGTTCATTTCAACCGACCCGACGCACCGCTTTCCTTAAAAGGAGAGGTCCAGGGCTTCTATGAAAAGCCACTGAACACTTGTGGGTGATACGAAATGCCACGACCAGGTGAGCTGACAAGAGGAAGAGCAAATCGCACTATCAAGACTCCTGGTGGCCGTCGAGTGGTCCACAGACGAAAGATCTACAGTTCCAGGGGAACATGTTCATTAACAGGCAAGATGATGCAGCTCTCCAAGGAGGCAAGGCAGAGGAAGACCGGTAGGTCAAGCCATTCCTCCAAGAGACCTAATCGCCCATATGGCGGCTTTGCCACCTCCAGTGCAGTAAGGCGAGGGATAATACGAAAGGCGCGAGAACAGTAAGATGAAGCGCGTCATTACTATCGGTGGGCTTCACGGAACCGGAAAGAGCTCTGTTGCTGACAGAATTTCCAAGGAATTCAATTTGAGAAGGGTTTCAGCGGGCATCGCTTTTCGAAGACTAGCTGAGGAAAGAGGACTCACTCTCGAGGAGTTCAGCCGAGTAGCCGAGCAGGATGAACAGATTGACCGACTTCTTGACAATACTCTCAAAGAAGAAGCGGAGAAAGGGAATGCTGTAATTGATGGCCAGCTAGCTGCCTGGATGGCTGGAGAGCATGCAGACTTCAAGATTCAACTCACGGCTCCACTCGATGTTAGGATAAAAAGAGTCTCAGAACGCGATGGCACGGACTACGAATATGCGAAACGTGAAACCATTGCTCGCGAAGGCAGCGAGAGTGCCAGGTACAAGGAGTTCTATGGAGTCGACATCTCTGACCAGTCAATATATGACCTGATTCTAAGAACCGACCTATACGACCTTGAGGGAGTCGTGATGATTCTCTCAACGGCAATTAGGACCTTTTTCGACCAGAATGATTAGATTGCGGAAGCGCAAAGCTGATATGCCAATCAGCAGTCGAAAGCGTGTTCTCCCAGTCCAAAGGAATGAGACCGCGAGGCGACTTGCGGCCCCAGCTGGACCAAGGACCGGCGAGGTGAATTGACATGACTCTGTATAATGTTGGACGAGTTTGCATCAAGACAGTGGGACGAGAAACAGGTAGCTATTGTGTAATAGTGGATGAAATGGAAGGCCGATTTGTCGTTGTGACTGGTCCCAAACATCTTAGCAGCGTACGACGACGAAAGTGCAACATCCGTCACCTAGAACCTCTGGAAACTGTGATTCCCATAGAGAAGGGTGCTGATGACGAGGCTGTGGAAAAGGCGCTCGGTGAGGCTGGGCTGACGGATAAATTTAGAGAGAAGATACGGCTGCCCGAGTAGCATGCCATTATTGGGGCGGCTCCATGGAGGAGAGGCAATGAAAGGCCTTCTACCAGCGGACCAGCCCCGTGAAGTTCTTTTGAAGTCCGAGGACTCGACAAATCCAGCGTATGGCTTTTCAAATCTTGACAAGCTTCCAATTGAACACCTATTGGAGAATGGAGTGATTTCACTCGATAAGCCTGCTGGACCAACAAGTCACGAGGTTGCGACTTGGGTCAGGAAGATTTTGGGCTCAGAGCGTGTTGGTCACGGTGGTACACTCGATCCGGGAGTCACAGGGATTCTTCCAACTGGTGTTGGCAATGCCACCAGGGTTATGCAGGCTCTCCTTCCAGCTGGCAAAGAGTATGTATGTGTGATGGAACTCCATCACTTGACTGATGAGAATGAAATCAGGAATGTTGTAGAGGAGTTTACAGGTAAAATCTACCAGCGACCGCCATTGCGGTCCGCTGTGAAGAGGGTACTCAGAGTAAGAGAAATCTACTACAACGAAATAATAGAGATCAAGGGTCAGCTGGTCCTTTTTAGAGTGGGCTGTGAGGCCGGGACGTATATCCGCAAGCTTTGTTCCGATATCGGAGAAGCTCTGGGAGCAGGAGGACATATGAGAGAACTCAGACGTACTCGCGTGGGTCCGTTTCGGGAGGATGAACATCTTTGTTCACTCTATGATCTTAAGGACGCTTACGAGTTTTGGAAAGAGGACGGAGATGACACCGAACTTCGCAGGTATCTGCTGCCAATTGAGTTTGCTTTTAGTCATCTCCCGAGCATCTCAATTCGCGATAGCGCTGTGGATGCAATATGTCACGGTGCGAACCTCGCAGCCAGTGGCATTGTCAGTCTAAGCTCTGGAATGAAGAAGGATGACATGGTCCTGCTGAAGACTCTGAAGGGAGAGGCAATTGGCATAGGCGCATGCAGCAAAACGTCTGATGCTATTCTCAAGGCGAAGAGTGGAATTGTAGCTATCACTGAACGAGTATTCATGGAGAGGGGCCGATATCCGGTGATGTGGAGGAAGAGGTCAGCTGATTGAAGTTGGACCATGTTTTTATGAGAACATGTACATAACTGCCAGGTGGCTCTGGAGCGAAAGAGCGACTGACGGTACTTGTCCTCGGACAAGAGCTGAGGAAGTTCCCGACTGCATGTCGACGCCGGTCCCGTTGACACGGGGAGGTGAGAACCTCGCTCTGGAAACAGAAACGATACCCCCAGGTCAGATTTGACGATGATGCAGCAATTCAAGCTGTTGAGGATTGGTCTGGAATGGTTGAAACGGTCCATCACCGGGCAGCAATCTCAAGATTTTGCCGTTGATTGTCGACAGGAGGCAAAGGGTAGAGAGCTTAGTCTGATGTCGCGAGACCCCAACTTGGTGACGAGATGGGGTGGAACAGAATCGGGGCTATTCTTCGGACCAGAGCCATCCTTCATTCATTCTTTCAACTTTTGATGTTCTTTCATTATCTCAGTCTGAACCTTTACAATCTCTGAGCTATTGGCACATGATGCATAGGAGTCTAGCCATTCTCTGTTCAGTGTAATGAATGAAGGTCCCCACTTGAAGACGGACAATGTGTCCTTGGCGGCATCAATATCACCAAGGATGTATAGTGCGGCGGCAATAGCCTCTGCTGTTGAGAGCTTGATTGGTATGTATGTATTGATTGGATTGGCTGCGATTAGGTATGGAAGAGCCCTCTGGTTGTTTCCTCGAGACCGGTTGAAGACTGCCTCGGATTGCTTCCAAGAACAGTCTAATGCAACCAAGCCTGATCTGTGCACATATTCCCGGTCAGCAGGAGAGAATGCTATTTCCGACACAGGGTTGAGAACCACCGCACCTCTAGGAATTCGTCGAAGACTCTTTACTATCACAGCTATCTTCCTTCTACCTAGGCGTAGACCTGTGCATTTCTTTGGATCACACTGAGCAGCGTGATAGATGATGACTCTTGGGGAGCCAGAATTGCGCTCCATGACAATTCTGTGTAGTTGCGCAACAGATTTCAGGCTTCCCCTTGACTCTCGGAAAGGATGAACGAGTTGATACGCTTTACTCCTGGCGGCTTTTGTGAAACCTGCGGCACAGAGACTGAAGACCTCGAACGCTGCAATATGTGCGGGGCATTTAGCTGTAAAGAGTGTACATCTGATGGAGTATGCCTCACTTGCATAGAGGCCCGATGCTTCATCTGTAAGGAGCAGCTAGCATCACGTGCCTGCAACGAGTGTGGGCGGTTGGTCTGCGAGGATCACGGCACCAAGAAAAATGAGGCGACAATCTGCCAACTATGTCAGGCGAATAAATCATGATGTCCAAAGAGATGCATCTTGGAATGGATGATATTGATAGCCCCAGAGGCGGTTGTACCACCCACTTCGCCAGTCTTGCTGTTGAGATGCTCACAGATTGGGGAGCGCAATGGATAGACTATCCGAATCTGATTCGACTGAACCCAAATATTCCCTTCAGAACCCGAGGAAATGGAGCAGTCGCCTTAAGATTCAGAATTGAAACTGAAAAATCTCCAGACCTTCTCCCAGAATTGAAGAAAATGATTCAGAAATATGCGGAGTTGGATTATCCGAATACCAATCCAGGAATGGTCCTCGTTGAGGGAACGATTCCAGTAGAAGTCCACAAATTCTCCGAGAGAGCTCTTTGGCGGACAGTTTCGATTGCCATCTCAAGGCGAATACTCAAGAGAAATAGCATTCAAAACATCTATTATGGAAATGGACGCGGTCTAATTGGTGCCCTGGCTGCAGTTGGGAATCGACTTCTTCAAGATCATACGTATGAGTTCATAGCCTATCGCTCTTTGGAATCATCAGGTGAGCGGCGTAGTGTTCGTGATGATTCTGTGGCTGAGATGAATCGTGTAATGGGAGAACGACTGTTCTCCAGCATTGACTTAGGAACAGATAGAATTCTCATTGCACCTCATGGTCCGGATCCAGTTCTATATGGGATACGTGGTGAGAATTCAGAGGACGTGATATCTGCAGCGTCCTATGTCCGGAGTGACTCTGCAATTGAGAGATGGATGGTCTTCAGAAGTAATCAAGGTACAGGAGCACATCTGAAGAATGTCGTCTATATCGCTGATTTGCGACCCTATATGGCAGCAATAGTGCATGGCGTCATAGAGAGAGAGCCCAAGATGATTGAAGGAGGACACGCGATCTTTGGAATTAGTGACTGCTCAGGGCGAATCGATTGTGCTGCCTATGAGCCGACTGGCGAGTTCAGAGAGATCGTAGCCAGATTGACAAAAGGAGATCAGGTGTTTGTTCATGCCGCAGTCCGTCCAGCCTCAAGAACACATGGCCTTACTCTGAACGTAGAAGGAATCGAAACCATCAAGCTGGCGAAGAGAATCAAGAAGTTCAATCCACTCTGCCCCAATTGTTCCAGGAGAATGAAGAGCGCTGGAAAAGGGCAGGGCTACAAATGTATCAAGTGCGGTTTTAAGGAACCCACCAACACCAAGTTAGAAGTCGCTGTTGAAAGAGATCTTGAGGAGAAAGTGTATCTCCCTCCGCCGCGAGCACAGAGACATTTGACGAGGCCTCTTGAAAGGATGAATCGCAGAAATGGTGGCATGCCTGGGGATCTAGTGGATAAGTGGCATTTTCCGTGAGTAGGAACGAATATGCAATTCAAACACGTGTCTGTTAGACGCGTCTGCCTCGACGTCCGCCAGGCTTCCTCGTGCCATCATGGGGGATGGGTGTAACCTCGTCAATGATTCCAATTCTCAGACCCGCTCTGCTCAGTGCTCGTATTGCTGCCTGAGCGCCAGGCCCTGGTGTCTTTGGACCACTTCCACCTGGAGCGCGTACCCGGATGTGAATTCCATAAACTCCCTTGTCTTTTGCCTCTCTAGCAGCCTGAAACGCAGCCTGCATGGCCGCATGCGGTGAGGATTCATTTCGGTCTGCCTTGACCATCATCCCACCACTGTATCGGGCAATGGTTTCAGCACCTGTTATGTCAGTGATGTGAACAATGGTATCGTTATAGGACGCAAAAATATGAGCGACTGCCCATTTGTCACGCTCTTCCTTTCTGCTCAATCCTTGTCACCTCTCCCACGTTTTTCGTCCGGTCCTGGTTTTGATTCTCTGAACTCACCAGAGTCAGGCATGCGTCTGCGCTCTCGAGGAGCACGTTCTTCCTCCTCAGAGTCTTCTTCTGTAGCCTCTGCAGTTATCCTTTGAGCCGCAGCAGAAGCTGCAATACGTGCAGGATGTGATTCATCGTTCAAGGGGGACTTTGTAGTATAGCTGATGCGATCTTCCTCTGCGACTGTAATCAGTCTTGAGGGGGTGGTCACCTTTGCCTGGTCAAGGGCAATGTGCCCATGAGTCACGAGTTGCCTTGCATGATGTGCTGAGCTAGCCATTCCTTTTCTAAAGACGATTGTCTGTAATCTGCGCTCAAGTAGATTCTCAAGTGTTAGGTCAAGTACACTGTCTAGGGTCTGTTCACCAGTGAGTGCGCCGAGGCGGACAAGTTTCCCAATGAGATCAGACTCCAGAGTAGCTCGCTCCTCAGCCGTCAGCGCGAGAAGGTTTCGGGCCTGTCTCCTATAGCGGGAGAGCGCCGTCTTATGCCTCCATAGCTCTCTCTTGTTTCTAAGCCCATATGAACCAATGAACTGTAATTCACTCTCAAACCTGTCACTATCATAAGGACGCTTCGGACTTACGTACTTCTTCTTCTGGCGCTTCGGATCTCCCATTCTATACTGACCTCGGCTTGAGTTTCTTTCGTGATACTCCCACAGCTGCTCCGCCACGACCGGTTGTCCGAGTATGCTGACCTCTCACCTTCAGACCAAGTGAATGACGAACTCCTCTCCAAGACCGGATGCGTTTGAGGCGGTCGATATCGCTTCTGTGGGCAAAATCCAAGTCCGGCCCGGTAAGATGAAGGTTCCTTCCGCTTGTACGATCACGTGGCCTGTTGACATACCAGTGTGGGAGCCCAATTCCCACGGGATCTTTAACAATCTTCTCAATCTCGCTGATTTGGTCATCCGTTATATAGCCCAGTCTACTGTATGGGTCAAGCTTCAGCTGGAGGAGAATCGCCTTTGATAGCCTAAGGCCCACTCCACTGATTCGGGTGAGACCCTGAAGTAGATTCTCTTGACCGTCGATGTCACGACCGGCCACACGTACGATATGTCGATATTCCTCGGACATGGTCTATAACCTCATCTGGACTGGTCTGAGGCTAGTTCGCCTTTTGGAGTTGCCTTATAATAGTTGCCATCAAGCCGCGCTTTCCAATGTGAACTCGACTTCACAGAGCATATTCTGGATATCCTATCTGCAGGAATAATGACTCCGCTGTGATAGGTGAATGAGTTCTTGACAGTTTTTTGACTCATTTCAAGCGATGTTAATGATTTCTCGAAATCCGAAGAATTTCCGAAAACGGAAACGAGGGAAAAGGTGAAAAGCACGACCACAATGCTTGGCCATAGCCCGGATAGCCAAGCGGCGACGGCGGCAGCCTGGAGCTGAATCAGTGATTCACTAGGCAGCTGCTCTCCCTTTGGGAGGCATGAGTTCGAATCTCATTCCGGGCGCCATCTACATTCATTCTAATTTGAATTGCTCGCTGAAAATGCTTTGCTGATAGCAAGCTTTGATGCACTTGCCGCACACATCATGTGTGAGGCCCTCAGACTGGAGATGCACGATATACTTTCGACAGTTCTCTCTATAGTCGGGCAATTTCTCGCGGTTCTTGATGAATTTGCAGACATCTTCACACGCATGGCACTTGTCACATTGCGAATCCATTTTTCCTGGAGCTGTTAGAGGATGGGTGGTCAGTACTGAGGCGAATCGAATAGCACAACTAAACTTCTCGTTTATGAGCAGACCATTCTTCCCTCTCCATCCCAAGCCTGCCATCTCAGCCACTACACGATGGGAAATTGTGAGACCGTAGTAGTCAGTGACATGCTTGACCTTGTAAGTGAGCCCTTGAAGAGTTGCAGTGACCGGGATGCCATCGAATCGATCCGCAACCGCGTGTGAGGTTTGGTCTAGTAGTCGATTTAGTCGCGCATACTCTCTGCTGTAGAAGTTCCAGAGCTCATAGTCAGTTGCACCATCTGTTGCTTTGTTTATGGCATCAATTGCGGTATCCTGATAGGCTATTCCGAATGAAACTACTGATCCGGATTCCATCAGTTCATCAAACCTGTCTGCCGCTATGTCCTCAAGCTTCTCCTTCTGAATAGGCATAAGCTCGTCATAGACATCCTTGAACACTGCAAATCCAACTACCCCTTTGCAGGAGATGCTATCAAGATAGTCTTCCACGAAGGTTCGAATAGCGTTCTCCATTTCCATACTCCTCACCTTCATGACCCCTTGTAGCCGCTCAGTCCTAGAAAGGTGATTTCTCCAACATAGTCGGTCGTCATCATTTCTCGCACTTGATCAGGCTTTCTGGTTCTACCGAGAATCCATGCCAATTTGACTACTGCCGCCTCCGAGGTCATGTCATATGCACTCATCGCACCGGCCTCTGCAGCCACTCTTCCGACTTCATACATGGAAAGGTCTGCCTGACCAAACGCGCATTGTGAACTGATGACGACAAAGCAGCCCTCAGTCACAGCCTTTGTAATTGCCCCAGCAATTGCATTCTCTTCGGACGGGATGTTTCCTGCTCCAAAGCCTTCGATCACAATACCTTGGTATCCCATTTCGATTATCTTGGGAAGGATTTCTGGCTGGAGTCCTGGAAACACCTTTAGAAGCCAGACTCGGTCGCTGATTCGTGTATCAAACTTAGGGACCAGATTACTGCGCCTCTTTCTTCCCTCATAAAGGACAATATCACGCGCAAGCACCCCTAGAGGCGTGGGATCCATTGAATCAAAGGCATCATATGAGTTGACTCGTAGCTTCTTGATTCGTGTTCCTCTGTGAATCTCACCGTTGAAAACAATACATGTTTCACCGATGTCCCCAAACGCGGCAACCCTGATTGCATCTATGAGATTGCGTGGGCCATCACTCCACGGAATGGTAGCAGGTATCTGCGCTCCGGTGAAGACGATTGGCTTCCCGAAGTCTCTAACCATGAAACTGACAGCAGCTGCAGAGTAAGCCATTGTGTCAGTACCATGAGACACAACGATGCCTTGAAGATCTGGTATCTCCTCGTGTACGTCCATGATAACAGAAGCCAGCTCCTGCCAATGATGAGGTTGCGCGTTTGCTGAATCAAGCTGAAAGAGCTCTCTTTGAACAACCTCGACATTGCCCATGCCTTTAGGCAGACTCTCAAGCAATGCAGGAACAGAGAGGCCGGGTCTCAGTGCCTGAGTTAGTGGGTCATATACGCTTGAGATTGTACCCCCAGTGGTGATTAGACATACTTTGGCATTACTGCTCTCTGGCAAGATCTTCACCAAACATTGGTCTATTGGCATGATTTATTGCTGTTGTGGAACTTCTCTTGGATACCGCTTGGTGATTTTCTATGCATGATCTCGTGATTGTTGGAGGAGGCCCAGCTGGAGCATCATGTGCTAGAACTGCCGCACTGGGCGGTCTGGATGTACTCCTGATTGAGAAAGAAGTTCATCCGCGAGCTAAGCTCTGTGCGGGGGTTCTCACACACAGAGTCGCAGACCTAGTAGACTTTGATATTGAACCTGCTACGGAACTGCGCTTCTCTGGAGGACGCCTATATTCCAGAAGAGGGACATATCTTGACTTCACCTTTGATGAGCGATTCTCAGGATACCTTGTGAAGCGACCTACGTTTGACAAATACCTTCTGGAGAGGGCCATTGATGCCGGGGTAGAGGTTGTTCAGGACACAAAGGCAGTTGGTGTTGAACAGACACGGTCAGGGGTACGAGTGTTAACAGTTGGTGACTCATACAAGGCACATTTGCTAGTTGGGGCAGACGGTGTAAATGGAGTTGTAGCTAAACAAGTAGGATTGCGTGATGGGTGGGAATCGGACAAAGTCGGACTCTGCATTTCTGCGAACATTCCTGTAGAGGGAGATGAAATCAAGCGTTGTATGTCCCTTTCTGACTCTGAGGAATCGATAGGAGTCGATATCCATTTTGGCGTCATCCAATGGGGTTATGGATGGTGTTTTCCAAAGAAAGACGAGTTGAGTGTGGGAATTGGAACTAGGATGGATATGGCGGCGGCGCTCAAGGCCCATTGGAAGTCCTTTGTGAAGAGAGTAGAAGAAGCGAAAGGATTGAAATTTGATCTATCACGACAAAGCGCATTCAGAGTTCCTCTTGGAGTACCAAATACCCCACTTGTTGCCAGAAGAACGATGCTCGTAGGAGATGCTGCTGGACTGGTTTCACCACTATCAGGAGAAGGAATACTCTATGCTATGGAATCTGGCATGATAGCTGCTGAAGTTGCTTGCGAGGCTGAAGAGATGAAGAAGCCATCTCATGTGATGGAATACGGAAGGATTGTAAGAGGGGGCATCTTGCGCGAGCTCTCTGAGGCCGAATATTTGGCAAATATCCTATACAAGTCAATCAGGAATATAGACTCAATTCTCCAGATTGTTGACAAGGATACCAGAATGCGTGAATATCTCATTGATTTTATGGCAGGAGTAAGACCAGTCGTCGACATTCGAAAGGACATAGTGAAGAGAATGGTCACAAGGCACCCACTTAAAGCACTCAAATTGAGGCTTTAGCCAGAATCTCGTGGGTCAGATACGGTGGTTGCTCCATTAGCATTCAATGTGATTCGCATCATATCGCTAGCGAGTATTGTATTGGGAAAGATGGACCGGGCCTCTTCCAATATCTGCTCGCCATTCTCATATCTGGGACTATAATGAGTGAGGGCTAGGAGGCCAACTCCTGAAGACTTGGCAACTTCAGCTGCTGAAGCTGCAGTCATATGACCTCGTTCCTCTGCTAGTTCAGTATGCTCAGAAGTATACATGGCTTCTGAGATCAAGACATTTGCACCTTTTGCAGAATCTCGTAGTGTGTCACAGACTCGGGTGTCTCCGGAATATACAATCTTCAATGGCTTCGGCTTGGGTGCAGTGACTTCCTCAGGCTTTATCTCTGTCCCATTGGAAAGCTTGATTGATTTGCCATCTGACAGTTGTCCCCATAGCGGGCCTTTCGGCACGCCCATTTTCTTGGCCATCTCAGGTTTGAACTCTCCAGTGGGCCGCTGATATGTCAGTTCATAACCAAACGCCAGACCTCGATGGTCCACTTCAAATGCCCGGACCTGCAGATTATCAGCATCAAACAGAACTCCGCTACTGATACCGTAGACTGTGGTCTTGAATGTGGTACCAAGATTTATTGTAGCTTGGTTCATTTTGACATAGGGGATTAGCTCAGGTGGTCCATAGATTTCAAGAGGTTTTATTCTGCCCAGAAGAGAGAATCTCAGCAGCAAACCCCCCAAGCCGAGCACATGGTCTCCATGCATATGGGTTATGAGTATTGCCATCTTCTTGTTTTGGCCGAGGCTAGCGAGCTCAAACTGCCGCTGAGCATCCTCTCCACAATCCAGCATCAGATTCCATCCGCTATGACGAACAACAATCGCGGGATGATTTCTTCCAGTAGTTGGGATTGACCCGCCAGTGCCCAAGAATACAATATCAATCAATTTGCCACCGCAGGAATCGGTCAATAACGAACCAAGATATGAGTTGTGACTATGGCGGCATCTATGCTAGATCAACTGGAATTGTTCCCTTTTCGGCCTCTCGACGTGTACGACGGAATGAACGTACATCGAAGAAGTCGCCTTGATTCCACTTCCATGCTCTATCACGGCGATTAAACATCGCAGCCGCTTTAAATGCCTCCTCTGTTCCTGCTGAGATTATGTGTGCTGAATAATCATCTACACGAGACATCCAGTTCGCTAGAGCTTCAATGAGCCCTTCAGAGGTTCCAGAAGGCAGAGCAGCCATCTGGAGAACTTTCTTCTCGGAAGTTTCCAGATTTACGAGCCTTGTAAGATATGTTACTGGGAGAAGCCGCCATGCAGTTAGAACATTGCCAGCACATTCAGGGTCCGATAGAACGAGGACCCTATCCTTTAGGTGTGGTACTCTTACTCGAGTTCTAGGAACAACAACTCTTTCCTCCAGCAGAGCGGCCCTCTTCCGGAAGGCAGTGCTGTCGGACAAACCTGTGGCATTGACTATCTCATTTGCTGTTGCATCAAAATTGACGACCAGTTCGTCTATTATCTTGAGGTCCGCAGGTGTGAAGCGGATTCGCTCCTCAGTAGGAGCTGAGTCGCTGACGACAATTTCACTATCACTCTTTCTTATTTGGGTAGACCAATGGAACTTGTCAAATTCCCAACCGACCCGTGGTTTGCAATACTTTCCATTGAATCTAGACTGACCGGCTGAGAGTTGCCAAACTGAAGCTCGTGACGATGTGCTTCTCAATGACCGTATCATGTCCAGAAGGTCGCTTATCCTCTCACTGGGGAGAGTTGATACCAATATGACGAGTGGCTCAGACCCATCGACATAGAGAGCCTTGGTGATATAGGGGGAAGACAGAACCAATTCCGGATCTTCAAGAATCACCAACACACGTTCAAGTCCCAGCTTTGAAGCATTAAGAGCCCCCTCCATTCGAAGAACCTCGGCCCTCCTAAGACGTTGGACAGCACGTCTAGTTTGTGAGTAACTCAATCCAGCTCTGGCTGCAAGTTCTTTGATTCCTATTCCGGGTTCAAAGAAGCTTTCTGTGAGAACCGATTGCTCTGTGGAACTGAGGATTGATACATTTCGATGCCAGATTTCCTCAATGAGTGTCCACACATCTTTCTGCGTAATAGATTCCACACCACCAAGCTCCTCCACTTCATTGAGTCGAGCCTTTAGAGCCATACACAGACTTCCACGATGACTCTCAGCAATTTGGATTAGCCGGTCGATCTCTGGTCCGGGCTGAAACAAGTCTGGTTCTTTCTTCTCCTCCAATCCACATACTATTTTGATGAGGGCCCGAGCATCGTGAGAGAAATTCATTGCCTTGACTTCCGCTGAAATCTGCACCGTGGATGACCTCCAAAGCAGTTTGTAATATACCCGAAACTGCGTTCTGATAGACCAATAAAAAGGTCCACAGAGAGGTCAGACTGGCTGAGAATCACTCCACAAGGATTCAAAGTAGGCTGATGCCATAGCGGCGAATACGGGTGCCGAAGAATAGATCCCCAAGAAATCTCCCTCAGCGTCACTTGCCGCTAGCATAATCAGTGTCTGCCTGTTGTCGATGACCAAACCAGCTCCAAACACTCTATCACGCGTGCGGACCTCAAAGCCATTCGGGATAATTGACCTGAGAGACGATTCGACCCCAGAGGTGAGGACTCTAACATGATTTGATTTCACAGAGAGCACCTTGTCAATTACAGGCGAAATCTCTGCAGCCTCTAGGGCGAGGGTTGGAACTGACAATAAGACTGAATCGCGGGAGGAATCCAGCATCTCTAATGCCTTAGCGAGAATTGACGCCCGCCCATGCAATAGCCACACATCTCTGGTGGTTGCAGTTGTTTCCTGTTCGAAGAGGGGTTGCAGTTCATCCACAACCTGCTTGCTTGCCAATTCTATTCTCTGTTCCATATCTAGTCGCACAAGTTGAACAATCTCAGTTGGGGACTTTGCTGTATAGAGCGTCGGTCGTCCTTTGCTGATTGTTATAAAGCCCTTCTCTTCAAGTCGTCCAAGCACGTCATATATTCTTGAATAAGGCACCTGAGACTTGGAACTGATATCAGATGCAGCCATCTGCGGCCCACCTGAAATCATAGACAGATAGGCATTGGTTTCATACTCTGTGAGGCCTAGCTGCTTCAGTGCTTTCAGAGTTGCGTCACTGACCGACATTGTCACCACTGTGAGTGGTAAAATAATAAGGCCTATTAAGTGATTCCGACCCGCTAATACTTCTCAACGTACCATTCAAGGAACTTGCGAAAGGCCTCAGTTCGGTGAGATATCTTGATCTTCTCATCCATGGAGAGCTGAGCATAGGTCTTGGTCACGCCATCGGGAACGAAGATCGGGTCGTAGCCGAAGCCGTTTTCTCCAGCCGGAGCAGTCGTGATATCTCCGTAGACAGAGCCGACAAAGTATCTGAAGACCCAACCATTTGCGAAACCAACTGCAGTGTCAAAGCTCGCGTCTCTATCCTCTACTCCCTCCATCAGTTTCAGAACACCTTCAATGCCAATTGTTTCCAATACGTAGGCTGCAGTTGGACCTGGAAATCCATTGAGTGCTTCAATATAGAGACCAGTATCATCCACAACCACTGGGCGCTTGAGTTTGGAGTATGCATATTTGGCTGCATCCATCGCAACGTTCCCTACACTGTGTGATCGAACCTCATATTTGGCCAGGTCAGTTGTTTCAAAAGGAACACCATATTCCTCGAAAAGAGGTGTGAGTTCCCGTATCTTGTGTTCATTCTGAGTCAC
The DNA here is from genome assembly GCA_048883405.1 of Candidatus Thorarchaeota archaeon. Classification (GTDB taxonomy): domain Archaea; phylum Asgardarchaeota; class Thorarchaeia; order Thorarchaeales; family Thorarchaeaceae; genus SMTZ1-83. Next base: position 1,918 of record JBHLQS010000025.1, on the reverse strand, counting down.
TAGGACTATACTATCCCTTGACATATGCCAGTATCTCCTTCAATACCTTGTAGGAACTCTTGACTCGCTCTAGATCGAACATACCTGTGACGTTCCAAAGTATTATGTGATTCAATCCAGCGCGTGCATACTCCTCAAGCATCTTGATTATTGTTTCTGCATCACCTGAGATATAGAATTCATCAAGGACTTCGTCTGGAATTTGCTCAATAGCTTGGAGTGTCTGTTCTCTTGTGTACCGCATTGGGACGTAGTCTGTTGCTGCATTGAAATCGCCAAAAGGATGCTCAAAGCCCCATCTTTTCTTCCAGTATTCAGAATCCCCAAGCAGAGCAAATGCCTTTGCAATTGGGTGCTGTTTCAACTCCTGACAAACTGAAGGCTCCTCATCCAAAATGCACCAGTTCCAGAGTGCCGCTGTAAAGGGTCCAGTCTTATCGAGCTTCCTGCGATGACCCTTGATTTCTTTCAGCATCTCTCCATATTGTTTCGGGGGTAGAAGTGTAGGTATCCATCCGTCACCGAACTCAGCTGCGATCTTGAGCGTCTTTGGTCCGTGTGCCGCAATCCAGATAGGAGGAGGACGTTCAGGATTAACTGGGCGGAGTGACATTACTGCATCCTTCATTTTCCAGAACTTTCCATCAAAATCGAATGGTTCTGAGGTTTCCCATACCTTCCGAATGATTTGTAGTGCTTCTCTGAGCTTCCCAACCTGACCCGAATATCGAAGTCCATATGGCTCGATATTCTCAATCTCGCCAGCACCGATGCCCATGATGGCCCTACCACTGCTAATGTGATCCAAGGTGAGGAACATCTGCGCCAGAAGTATAGGGTGTCTTCGAATTGGTTCAGTGACTGAAGACACTAATCTCACATTCTCAGTAGCTGCAGCACAGGCGGCCATGATAGCGGATATTTCAAAATATGTGTGCGGGGACCCCTGGAGGAACGAGAGAGGAGTTATGTCACCAGTCCAAATGCTCTCAGGAATGAATCCTGCAAAATGGTCAGGAAAAGCCATGCTGTCGTATCCCAACGAGTCTATTGTCTTGGCATTTCTCAACACATGCTCATAGGGCGGGAGGAATGGTCCTGGCGCCCCAATCTCCAAGTCGTGAATGTCTGTCATCTAATCACCTTTCTCAGCAAAAGCGATGAGCGCATGCTTCACACTCTCATAGTCAGAGAGGTGCATGAACTCATCAAGTCCATGATAGTTATTGTCGTCTCGTAGCGTCCCGAAGCAAGCGGTTGGAATACCGACCTCCGTGAAGAAATGACCGTCATTGCCACCTAGGTCGGCCGCAATTGGAATCCCGGGGCCCACTGTTTCCTTGACAGCCTCATGGAACCTCTGGATGAATTCATTCTCCGGGTCTGAACTCCATCCATGAACGTTCATCTTGAACTCAACACTGGCCTCCACTCCGGTTTCTTCCCTTGCCTTCTCTAGAAACTCCTGGATGCTCTTCTTGACCTCCTCAGGGTCCTCTTCAGGGATCAATCTGCAATCGAATGTTATCTCAGCCTTTCCAGGTATCACATTTGACTTGCTGCCCGATTCAAACATCGTCATGGAGAACCTTCCCCAGAGGGTCTGATGGGGTGTGCCTGGGGGCGCGGGTAATGCTGATTCGACTTTTCTTCTTACGTCAACATAGTCCAGCATTACAGTGAGCAATGGGATAGAAAGATGAATTGCATTGGCATATGCAAATGGATAGCCAGCGTGGCCCTGACTACCACGAACGGTAATGGTTCCTGAAACTATTCCGCTGGCACCAATACTGACATACTCTGGACCTGAGTCAACAACGATTCCAACATCACCCCTTATCTTTGGCTTGTCGTTGATCAGATAATCTATGCCCCATGCCCCTCCAATCTCTTCATTTGGAGAGATGAGTATCTT
>JBHLQS010000024.1:0-23392 GCA_048883405.1 Candidatus Thorarchaeota archaeon | reverse complement strand
ACAATTGATTGGGATGGAAGTGATGATTTGATTCTACTTGAAGAATGGATTGTGGCACGTAGTGAGCCGATTTCTTCGTTTGACGACTTGGTTGAATACGAGTTGAAAAAGGTTGGATATCCTCCAAAGATTTTCTGTATTCTTTTCAATTGGCTTGCAGCTTTGGGATCACGGCGGAAAACGAATAGGTTTCGAGATATAGTCTAGCATGCTGGATTAAACCACTCTCCTAACGAGAGCATTTGCATCAACAATTGCATGAGGATGTGTAGACGAATATACTGCATCTTATTCAAAAGGAGATGCTCTACCGAGATAAGCCCTGATAGGATTATAAATCCTAAAATTGGTGCAGCTAGAAAGATATTAGGTGAAGAGGAGTTGGCTTCTGTGCTGCGTGTGGAGGTCCTAAAATGAGCGAATCAAATCGATATGCAGTTGTTAACGACCCGACTGATGAAGAGGCGAAAAAGTTCCGTCAAGGACTGGAGTCTTACAACATGGAGAAGACCAATGGGGAGTTCAATAGCCCACAACCCTGGCACAATCTGGTCTTGAAAGATAAAGAGGGTAACGTCATTGGTGGCATCCTCACGAGCACGCTCTACTGGACTCAATACCTCGAGGTGCTTTGGGTCGATGAAAGGTATCGAAGACTAGGATACGGACGAGACCTCGTAATGGAAGCGCAGAGATTGGCAAAGGAGATTGGGTGCATCTCATCCCATGTGTACACATTCTCCTGGCAAGCACCTGATTTCTATCAGGCAGTTGGTTATGACCTGATGGTGACCTATGAAGGCTATCATAGTGGGATCAAAGAACATGTCTTGATGACCCGCCTCGACTCATTGGATGAAAGGAAGATCCCAAGAGCAGATTCAGACCGGTTTGCAATCACATCAGATCCCTCAGAAGAAGAGATCAAAACGGTTCGTTTGGGGCTTGGTCAGAACTTCACCGAACATGTTCAGAGTGTTATGAAGGAACATCCACATACCGACTATTGTTCAGTGACAAAAAGTGAAGACGGTGAAGTGATTGGAGGAATAAGTGGTTATACAACACTTGGTATATTGAACATAGCTGAGTTCTGGGTTGATGAGAAACATTGTGGCTTGGGATATGGAAAGGATCTATTGATGCATGCTGAAGCTCTTGCCAAAGAACGGAGATGTATTGCTGGGCAGATTGCTTGCTTCTCATTCCAGAATCTGGAGTTCTTGAAGAGTCAGGGGTACGAGATTCTAGGTTTTTCAGATGCATATCCGAACGATGTTAGGGAGTACTATCTGACCAAGATATTCTGACTCCTTGTTACGGCCTCTATGAGAGTTCATGTTCCTGATGGCATGACTCATTTTTATAGAAACGTCAAAATTCAAGGTCGAAATTCAGATCCTTAGCGAGCCACGGAACGCCCTAACACTATAGAAAGAAGGCGCACTGTTATGATACACGAAGACATGGTCGTATCTGCGATCAGCAAAAATCGCGCCGCCGAGTTTCCTGATATCAGCAGGTGTTTTCACCCAACTCGACGTCTTTGTATCGAAATCTCCAAGTTTCTGCAACTCTCGATATTGTTCTTCAGTTAGAATCTCAATGCCCATGGCGTCAGCCATATCAATAGCATTGCCCGCTGGACCACCATCACCCTTCTTTCCCCCACTTCGCTTTTTCCTCGCGTCTTGCCCTTCACGGTCATAGCAAATATATCTGCGGCCCATGGGTGTTTCCGCTGAACAATCATAGAAAATGTATTCACCCGTCTTTTTATCGTGACCTACAATATCGGGTTCACCGCCAGTTCTTTCCATTTCATTGAGTGGCCACAGTTTTCCAGTATTGGCTTCCAGCTTTGCTCTTACTTTAGCCCATTCAAGACCCTTGTGTCGGTTCATGTTTTCCTCGAAGCGGACCTGCAATGTTTTGAGTAGTTCCCTACGTTGTTCCAGTGGCAACCCTGGCTTTGGACTTTCCATTTTCATGCTTTGATCCTCACGCCTTTCTTTACTATTACGACGGCCCAATCTCCATAGGCATATTAACTATATTTAAGTTTTGATTTGTGATACAAATGACTATAGCTATAGCGGAACCACCATGATCCAAGTCAATGCAATCCAAACAGTCAGTACATTGAACAGGAGTCCAACCACAATCAGAAATCTGTCGTAGAGTCCAGGGTACGAACGCACTCCTGCGAGGTTGAATAGGAAAAGGAATATCGAAAAGATGATGTTTAGCCATCCAACGATTGGCTTGGGTAGAACTAAGGTCATGGAGATCATAGCAATTGGAATTAGCATTACTGCCGCGGCTATCATCCACATCGACTGGGTTGCTTCTTGGCCTGCCATCTCGCCTGGCTTAAAATCGCCACTAAAAATGCGTAGAACATCTCCTAGAAGATAGGTCAACATTAGAGAAACCCATAATGCTGAGAGGATTATCTGTGCGTCTTCCATGATGCTATCACCTACTCGTGTGTTGTGCACGAGAATAAAACCTCTCCTGTGCAAGAATATTCACTATACTCGAGTAGTGGCGAGTTGTCATTTCTCAATTTAGCAGAACAGATAATATAGAGCCGATGTCTTACCATCAACCGCATGCTGGAGGTGTTCGGCTTTGAGCAAAATCATGAAATTCGGCTCACTTGTGTCTCCTTTCTTCAAACTAAAGAACTGGATTCAGCGTTCAATTTCCTCACCAATCAGAAACTACTTCGCACCAAAGCCTTCCGACCACACTTACGAGCTTGGCAGTTGGAATAATGAACCGACTGTGCAAACAGTGTACGGTCTGGTAGAGGGATATTCAGACAAGAACACTTGGTGCTGGAAAGGAGTTCCATATGCGGCCCCTCCAGTAGGAGATTTGAGATGGAGAGCACCAGTAGATCCTATACCTTGGCTTGGAATACGTAAAACAAAGAGATTCGGCAACTCTGCAGCACAGGTCATGCTCATCATGGGCGAAACAGGCTCAGAGGACTGTCTCTATCTCAATATATGGCGTCCTAAGGATTCTGAAACTGAACTACCAGTCTACATGTATATTCATGGTGGCGGAAATTCCATTGGTTCATCAGCAACGGCGTCCTACTATGGTAATGCTGTGGCTGAAAAATCAAACATGCTATACATCTCTGTCAACTACCGACTCGGTGCAATGGGTTGGTTCATGCACCCTGCTGTGACTGGTACTGGTTCACCAGACGATCAGAGTGGGAATTATGGAACCTTGGACCTAGTGAAGTCATTAGAGTGGATTAGAAACAACATCACAGCTTTTGGGGGAGATCCAAACAATGTCACGATTGCAGGTGAGTCTGGAGGGGCTTTCAATGTGCTCTCACTCCTCATATCTCCATCTGCAAAAGGACTATTCCATCGAGCTGTTGTCGAGAGTGGAATAGCATCAGTTTGGAGTACTGAAGAGGCAATAACCCAGAGTGAGGAACTTCTGGTTGCTCTTCTAATCAAGGATAGAAAAGCAGCGAATGAAGAAGAAGCTCAGAAATACATTAGCGAGATGCAGAATGATGCGATCAATGAATATCTTCGTTCGAAATCAGCCTTCACGATAACCAAAGGCATTCCCACAATGGATTTCGGAATGGCACAATGGCGCACTATCTTTGCTGACAATGCAGTTATACCTAAAGATGGGTACGATGTTTTCTCATCTGGTGAGTGGGCAAACAAGGTGCCAGTGATTATTGGTTGCACGAAGGATGAAATGAAGCTCTTTGGACACTTCAGAAAGGATACTTTGCTGTCCGCAAGAGAATATGACTTGGTCTGGGGCTATCATTCTATGCTATGGCGTGCTAATGGTGTCGATAATCCTGCTAGTAAAATGACCAGCAATAGCGAAACACCTGTCTACGTCTACCGATTTGATTGGGGAAGTCCAGATGATAAAGGGGTGAGTGTCCTACCGGGGAATAAGGGCGAGGCTCTAGGTGCTCATCATGGCTCAGAGATTCCATTCTTCTTAGGAACCGGTGAATCAGACTTTGCAATCTTGATAGGAAAGACGCATACTAAGGATAATCAACCAGGCCGTGAAAAATTGACAGACTTGTGTATGAACTATCTAGCCAACTTTGCGAGGTCTGGAAATCCAAATACTGATGGCTTACCCCGATGGCCCAAGTGGAACAACATTGAAGGTAAAGACAAGGTTCTTGTCCTTGACGCAGATTTCACGGATTTGAAGATATCATATTTGAGTGATACACTTACTATTCAAGATATTATTGGGAGAATTAATTTGGAACTTGAAGAACCCCTGCGAGGAAAGGTGTTAACTATGCTCGATAGTTTCATCGGACTTAGGGAATAGATAGTTCAGCAATCGCATCCATTTAGCAATATTAAAATGACAGAGCACTCCGCCATCGACTAATCAATAGTTCTCAATAGCTACATTTGTTTCTGGCGACTGTGATGATTGAAATTGATAACCTATCGAAGAATTTTGGTGACCTTGCTGCTGTTGATTCTATTTCCATGAACATCAATGAAGGTGAGGTGTTTGGATTCTTGGGGCCGAATGGCGCTGGAAAGACCACTACGGTCCGAATGTTATGTACTTTAATTTCCAAGACTAGTGGAAATGCTAGGATAGCTGGATATGATATTGGCAACAAGGATGATTCTCTGAAGATTCGAAAGATTATCGGTCTTGTTCCTGATAATGTTGGATTATCCGAGCATATGAGCGCATATGACAACTTGGATTTTTACGCGAGAGTATATGATCTATCAAAGACCGAACGAAAAGAGAAGATTCAGTACTTCCTTGAAATGTTAGGACTTTGGGATAAGAGATATGTTTCAGTGGCGACCTTTTCCAAAGGAATGAAACAGAAACTCGCAATAGCACGAGCGCTCCTTCATGATCCTCAAGTATTATTCTTAGACGAACCTACTGCAAATCTAGATCCAGAGGCCGCAAAGACGGTAAGGGATTTTATTCTGGATTTGAAGAAACAAAAGAAAACTATCTTCTTGAATACTCATAATCTCGATGAGGCACAGAGAATATGTGATAGAATTGGAATCCTGAAAACAAGGCTTGTATCAATAGGTACTCCTAGTGAACTTGAAGATGCTGTGCGAGGGAGAAAGACAGTCATCGAGCTAGAACAGGTGACCGACAATGTCCTGAAATCTGTACAAAAATTATCATTAACGAATCTAGAGGTTGAAGGCAATGCAATAACATTTGACACTATAGACTCTGGTAGTAAGAATTGGCCTATTGTGGAAGCCATAGTTCATGCAGGTGGACATGTTAATATTGTCAAGGTCCTTGGTTCGACATTAGAAGACGTATACCTAAAAATGGTGGGGGGAAATCAATGAGGCTTTCGAAAGCGTGGCTTGTTGCAGCTAGAGACTTTAAGGTCTTTAAGCATCAAAAGAACATGTTGTATGGTCTGATTATATTTCCAGTCCTTATCTCAATCATTCCAACTGCCATTCTCCAGTATGCAATAAATAGAGACCCTCCACTCCCCGCAGTAGGAATTCCGCCAATTCTGGACGCGTTTTCTATCTTTCTTATCATTGGATCTGCCTTTGTTCCGTTAGGTATTGCTGGTTACACGATAGTTGGCGAAAAAATCGAGAAGAGTCTGGAACCGCTTCTAGCAGGCCCTCTCACTGATGGAGAGATCCTCCTTGGAAAGACAATTTCCGCAGTCCTACCTGCACTAATAGCAATGTATACGGGTGGGGTAATCTTCATGGTGGGTACTGATATAGTGTCTTATCCATCGCTAGACTACTATTATTTTCCAAACTGGACGATTGCTGTAATACTCTTTCTTGGAATGCCAGCCGCAACAATCATGAGCGTTGAATTTGGAGTCATAGTTTCATCAAGAGTTAATGATGTAAGGAGTGCAACCAACTTTGGAGCTCTCATGTTCTTTCCATTTCTTATAATCTATATTCTAGGTCAAGCAAAACTAATCACGCTTGATACTGAAACCATGATCAAAATCTCAGTGATTCTCCTTATGATTGATGTAATTCTGTTCTTCATCAGTACTGCCTTGTTCCAAAGGGAGGAAATTCTGACAAAATGGAAGTAGCGATTTTTATCTGAGGAGGTGAAAAGATGAGTCTATGGAATAATTTGCCGCTACGATTTAAGATAGGAGGATCAATCGTCACAACTCTAGGCCTCATCATCTATTTTTGGAGGGGGCTTGATATAGCACTAGTACTATGCGCGATTGGAATTATAGCGCTCCTTGTAGGATTTCTTTGGAAGCCTAAGGAGAAAGCAGCTAGGTCATGAGGAACTGCTGAATTTAGGGTGATTAAGAAGAAGAGCTCGAATTGGTATAGAAGGTGAAAAATTGAACAGTTGGAAACTACGACTTCTCGTAATCGGATTTATCAACCTTATCATAAGCATCATTGTGTTTTTTACACGTCCATTTGAACTGATTATAATTGGCTACATGATTGTATCACTATTAGTGACTGTAGCTGGAATTGTATATAATCCCAAAGAGAAAGATGATTACACTTGAAGAGATACCGAGTCGGTTAAGCAACACCAATCTTGCGAGATTGGAACTTCATTCATTTGAAAATGCATCCAATAGAATGGGCTTGACAACTGATGTCCAGAGTTCATATCCTTTGTCGTTCAAATGAATGCCATCCCATTTGAAGAGCTCAGCCTTAGTATTCCCATTTTCATCCTGCATTACGGGAACAACATCAATGTACATCAATCTCTCATCAGACTGGCAATAGTCTAGGATCAGTTTGTTAGCTTTTTTCATTTCAGGCCAGGATTTAATCCGTCTTTTGGCTGCTTTGATTGAAATGAAGAAGATTCGTGTTTCGGACGCTGACTTGAAGATTTCTGCACAAAAATCCTTGAATGAGTTCAATACCAGTTCAGCAGTCCTCTTCGGTACAAGAGGTAGACCCGCGATATCGTTCTCACCTGCATAGAATACAACTCCTCGAGGATTGTGAGGCATCACAATGCGATTTACATAGTGAGTGACATCAGGAATGCGGGACCCCCCGAATCCTCGATTAATGGTAAGCAGTGGCTTCATGTCGTTTTGAAGAGTCTTCCAATAGCGGATACTAGAACTGCCTGCAAAAACGATCACACCCTCATGAATAGTGTCAGAGCGTTCGAATTTTCGGATTGACCGCTCCCATACAGTAGGATCATAGCTTCTGAGTTTCAGGATATATCTCGCTGCAATTATGGCGCCCACTGAGAGTGCGAGAACGAATCCAATAAGGATGAGATCCATTGATTCAACCCACGATAGTCAAAGACAATTTTCAAATAAATCCATGACTTCATATCGCGGACTGACTTCAGCTCTGAGAATTTGGTGATTTAGCACTTGAAGGGATGACCTCATGCTTCTCTCAGATAAGAACCTAAGTCCCATTTTGCAGCCAGTTTAACCCAGAATCTCTTTGATTATTTGTATTGTATTTTCAGCAATCCTTGTCGATAATGCTTTTTGGATAGTTTTCTTTGCTAGTTTGTAGGCTCCTCCGGCTTCAACTTCGAGTTCTAGGAAGACTCCAGTACCTGTTGCTGTATCTTCGAAACTTACTGTATAGATGGTATTGATGGGAGTTGATGGAACAAGTTGGAATTTTGTGGAACGATCAGATCTAGGTCCTATTTCAACTGTTGAAATCTCTACTCCCCGCTCCACAGTAGTTCGCTGTATAACCTTCTCAACGAATTTACTCATGAACTCTTGAAAATCACTTGGCACCTTTTTCATTTCGTGAATAAGCTCTTTTCCTGTTTCCTTCTTCTTCTTCCCTTCAACAACAACCCTCACACGACCGATGTTCTGGACTCGTGCATAAGGAGTTTCAGGATCACCTTGCCGATGAAGAGTTGCACGAATTGCTGGGAAGTACGTGCCTCCATCGGCGAATGTATGGGTGGTTTCCACCTTCACGCGATTGCTCTTTGTGTCCTTGAGCTTTTGGGTCACCGGATAGTCGCCATCACCATCGAAATCCCATTCCACGCTGACTATTGAACCAACATCTGGTGGAGCTTCGATGACTGCAGAGAACTTGACTTTCTTCCCAGTTTTAACGTCTGCACGAACACGCCCGTTTGCTTTAACATTAATGACAGGTTGCACGCCTTTGCGATCTAAAGCCTTGGGCGGAACATGCACTTGGCCATCTACTACTTTATACTGAGTGCTTAGGGGTGGTGCTTGACCTTTCTCAACCCATGCAGCAACATCGCGTAGTGCCTGTTGCAGGACACCACCGTAATTGATTATCCTGGTAGTTATTGCTGGAGGTGAGTCGAGTGGAGTAATTACTGGTGGTGTATGTAGTGCATTGTCAGTATACCAAAGCCGGTAATTGTCCTCAAAACCGTCACCCGATGCTTCTTTCACCTTCGAGCGATACCAGTCAGCTTGCCAGGCATAAGCAATCTCGTCTGTGATCATCTGTACCACTATCATCTTGCCATTGAACTTACCTGATTGGATGGAACCAGCACCGGTGTCAGCTCTAAACTCCTCGGTTCGCTGTGGATACAAGGGATTACCATCTGCATCCCGGAAATAGTCATAGACATAGTATTCACGTGACGGAAGCTGGTGGCGATGATATGTTTGAGAAGCAAGATACACCGAATTGTCGATCTCTACCTTGTCCCCAGCCTTGAGACCCGCCAGACCACGAAAGTTCTCCTCGCCAAAGCCAATCATAACCATATTATCGAATCCCCCTGCAACGTAACATACACGACCCTCAGCATCACCGCTCTTCACGAATATTGAAGCTCCTTGAAGGTCGCCCTCTGGCAAATCCTCTATCATCAATGCAGCAGGAACTTCTATGTCACCTTTTGCCCCAGCAGAGTATGCTACTGGAATGCCCATCTCCTTCAGGTCATTCGCCATCAGTGTCTTGCTGATGGTAGTTCCGTGATGGATTCGATAGGGTTCAAGAGATTCGGGTTTGTCGGCACCTAGATAGCCGGGCACTTTCCAAAAATCATCAAAGTATGTAGGATCACGTTTAATTATCTGGTCAAATAAGGAGGTCAATACTCCTGTGTACCCAAATGCAATCATCCTATAGTGGAACCAGGCGCGTGGCGGAAAGCCCATCATGGTCACTTCTTCGAGAGCGGCATGTTCCTCGTCGTTCAAGCCAGCATACATGTCGCCACTTCCACCAGGATCCACCGCATCGACTATAGACGGCATTTTATCCTTCAATATGCGCATGGCATGAGCCTGCACAGAGAAGTTGTGCGGAATGGCTATTGGTGTGGCATGAATGAATGGAACCACGCCGTCCCAGACTCCATCTGTGTTCTCTATGCAACTTATGGTCTTGAATGCCCCACCGCTGCCGCCCCAGGCATATCCATAGGATCGGTGGTCACCATACATCTCAGAGGCCAAGACGCGTGAATACTTTGCCACTGCAGCACTGGTCCTATACCCAACAATAGTGGGGTCATCACCAGTGAACATGTCCATCCTACCTAGGTTTGATATCACAAGATAGCCGCCGCTATCGATGGCAAAGCCTATCGAGTAGCTTGATGTCTGAGCCCCCGGTGATTCTGCAGTATACTCATCTCCCGATATTGGTTGAATATACTGGAAGAAGCGTCCTTCATATTGCTCCTTTGGGGGGAAATAGATTGAGAATCGGGCATCAGTACCTTTGAATCCACCATGGACATGACGATGACGTACGGGCTCGTCCTTCCACTCATCTACATCTACATATGGTTCAGTGAAAAGCGGATCACTTGATTCGGCAGTCACTCTTGTATTCAATATAATTCACCTACTTCCTTTCAATTCAATAAGTGTCCGAAATCGACCTTCTGAAATCTCCGTGGCACTAGCAAACAGAAAAGTCTTGCTTCAGAAATTCGTACATATGAACATTCGAAATATCAGTATCTGTTTCAATTGTGTAGATTTTCCGGGACCAGCGTTACGGATTTTCTGGAATTAGATTAGATATTTAAATGACCGAATTACACTATGCCTTTCATGACAATTCTGGATTATAGAGTGGTTCCTCTACAGGGAATTCCTTCTGATCGAGTTCTGAAGATTAGAGATAGAATGCTATCGATGCCTAGAGAACTTGATATTGAGCGAGCACGATGCTATACAAGAATTTGGAAACAGATGGTAGATTCACCACCCTGCATGCGAGATGCTAAGGCATTAGAGGAATTCTTACATTGCATTCCAATTAGGATTGATGATGATGAGCTTCTGGTAGGAGTAAAATCGAGTAAAGTAAGAGCAGATCCTTTCGAGATAGAACGTGGAATGCATGTGAATCTTCTTAATGTCATCTTTGATGACAGGTTAAAGACAAGACTTACGAAGGGATTCCTTGGGCTTGCTGGAAAGGTAAACAAGAGTGCAAATGCAGCAAGCGATTTGATATTTCACGCACTTGATCGTTATGTTCCTCTTCCAGAACAAGAAATCAATGAGTTGAAGAACGAGATTATCCCCTTCTGGAAGGACAAGACGCTGTCTTGTCGAAAATTGGAAGTCCTGAGAGAAGCGGGGCTATACACTGACGCTTCTGGACCTATGGCTGAAATGCTAAACAGTTTTCTGGCCCAGAATCCAGATACGTATACATTAGCAGCCGATACCCAAGGACATGTAATTCCAGGTTTTAGACGAGTTCTGAAGATAGGCTTCAAGGGAATAGAAGATATGGCCGAAAAGGGCCTCAAAGAACTCAAAGAAACCGACGAGAACTACGAACAACGCAAAGACTTCTATGAAGCAGTTTTAGTTACCTCCAAAGCTGTCTGTGATTATTCCAACAGGTATTCTGAGCTTGCTAAGGAGATGTCTGAGAATGCACCGGAGCAGAGAAGATTGGAGCTCTTGGAAATCGCTGAACGTGCAAGGAGAGTACCAACTCTTCCGCCCAGATCATTTGTGGAAGCGATTCAATCGATATGGATGACGAATGTAGTCATGGAAATGAGTTATGGTGATGGAAATGTTTTCTCTCAGGGACGAGTGGATCAATATCTCTATCCTTACTATGCCGCTGATTTAGCACAGGGTCGGATTACCTATGAAGAAGCCTTAGAACTCGTTGAAGAATATTTAGTCAAGCTTGCATCCGTTGTAATAGCAGGACAGAATAACATCACCATTGGGGGCGTAGACAAGGATGGAAATGATGCCACTAATGCTGTGACATATATGTTTCTTGAGGCTATTGCAAATGTAAAGAGTCTTCTAAACACATTGTCGATACGAATCTCCTCCAAATCCTCGCATGAGTTTATGAAAAGAGTGATTGAAACGTTTCGATATACTGCGGGAATGGCCATTCACAACGATGACATTCAGATACCACACCTTCACCAAGATGGCTATTCGCTAGAAGATGCCCGTGATTACTCAGTTGTTGGATGTGTAGAGCTCACAGGAACTGGTAATGATTTCTCCTATACAGGAGGTAATGGGATTTTCATGGCAGTCGTTTTTCATATGGCATTGAATGAAGGACGTGTTCCTATGTCAAGAGGACGACAAGTTGGTGCAAAAACTCCCGACCCTAGTACCTTCGAATCCTTTGAGGATGTTAAGCAAGCCTTTGTTGATCAGCTTACTTATGCCATAGATAGATCCGTGAAAATGGCTGAGCTAAAAGATAGAGTATTTGCAGAACACTTTCCTTCTCCCTTGATTTCTTCTACCATAGAAGGATGTCTGGAGAGTGGAATGGATATCACCCGGAATGGCGCCCGCTACAATAATAGTTGCATGAATGGTCAGGCATTAGGAACTGTAGCTGACTCACTTGCGGCAATTCGATGGGCCGTTTTTGAGGAAAAGATAGTAACAATGGGCGAATTGGTTGAACATGTTCGTAATAATTTCAAAGGCGCAGAAGAGCTCAGGGAGCAACTAGTGAATAAAGCTCCCAAATATGGAAATGGTGATGAAAAAGCAGATAAACTCGCTAAATGGGTCGCAGATGTATTCAGTGAACTTCCAAGAAAATACAATGTTAGGGGTGGGACGGGTATCTACCGGGCCAGCCTTGTATCTGCTGCAGGATCGCAGGTTAGCGAAGGTCAGATGATTGGAGCTACACCAGATGGAAGATTACGTGGAGAACCTGTATCTAACGGACTTTCTCCTGTAAACGGTACAGAACGTAATGGTCTTACAATGGTGCTCCGATCAGCTGCTGAAGCCTCACGAGATGCCCTCCTGACGGATGGAGTAGGATTCAATGTGAGACTCAATCCAAGCTTGATAGAGGATGATGAGGGAAGAGACAAAATAGCATCTATAGTAGAAGCGTATTTTGAGCTAGGTGGAAGAGAGCTTCAAATCAATCCAATAAGTTCAGAGACACTGAGAGATGCGCAAATCCACCCAGAGAAATACCCTGACCTTTCAGTCAAGGTGACAGGTTACTCGGCACGGTTTATTGACCTAACAAAAGCTCTTCAGGATGATATAATCGCACGAACCGTCTTCAATGAATGACAATCAGCGAGTTAGGCCAGACCACTTTACTTGGTCCACTCCAGTGGTCTTAGCAATAGCTAGAAAATGTTCCATTTGATCTTTTGTCATTAAAGGCTCATCTTCTAGCGGCCATGACATTCCCAGCCTTGAATATTTTATCGCACAGAGTTTATTGAAGGCTAACAAGTCCCAGACCTCGGGAATATTGTTCAATTCATTTACAATGAATTCTCCAATCCCTTTGACATTCTCTTCCGTGGCAGTATAATTGGGGATCAGTGGTGTACGTATCCACATAATCTTTCCATTTTCCTTGACATAGCGTGCTATCCATTTGGCATTTTCCAAAATAGTGTTGTTTGCAACTCCTGTAAATTCCTGGTGCTGTACAGAATCGATGACCTTTAGATCTAGGAGAACTACATCAACATAGGGAAGCAAATCTTGGTAGACCTTCTTACTTGAATAACCACATGTATCCAATGCAGTAGAAATGTCATTGTCCTTGCATAATTTCAACAACTGTAAGAGAAAGTCTGGCTGTAATGTCGGTTCACCACCAGAAGCAGTGATTCCGCCTTTGGTTTTCTTGAAGAAGATCTTTTCCTTCTCAATCTCGCGAAAAAGCTCTTCTAGATGCCACCATTGTCCAAACATAGTCAATGCAGTACTAGGACAAGCGTCAACACATTCTCCGCAACTGGTGCATCTCTCTCTGTTAATATGCAAAGCATCCCTCTCAAATTGCAGGGCCTTCTCTTTACAGACATTCACACAACGTTTGCTTCCAATGCATTTGTGGTCTATCCACTGAAGTCGAGGTTCTTTTGGGATTGATTCTGGATTGTGACACCAAACGCAATTTAATAGACATCTATTGAAATAAATGGTCGTACGAAGACCAGGGCCATCTTCAGTAGTCATTCTCTCAATTTTGAAGATTAGTCCCTTAAGCTTTGGTTCTGAAATAGACGTCACAATGGTTTCCAACGACAAAATGCCTGATAAATCTGTCAGCAATCTATAGTCAAATTCCATGTTGAATTCTCAAACCAAGTCAGTCCATTACAACTACAACATTGCCCAGCTTGCCACCTTGTTCTACAAATCTGTGGACTTCAACCATCTGCTCTAATGGGTAGGTTCTGTCTATGACTGTCCTTATCGTACCTGCTTCAAGGAGCTCTCTGAGTTCGACTAGACGTTCAGTCGTATAGTCCGTGTACTTGTCGTATACTCTGATGTTGTTTTTCCTTGCAGTCGATTTATCTCCTCTAGATACCGACCCATTTCCTAGAAGATAGATTCCATTCTCATTTAGTGATTTCATGCATCCTGAGAATTTGGTTACCCCCACAACATCGAAGATGATGTCATAGGTTTCCTCTCTCTCTGTAAAGAGCTCATATTTGTAGTCTATGAGGTTGTCAGCTCCAAGTGAGCTCAGCATGTCAAATTTCCCCGCACTGTCTACAGCGGTCACCTCCGCTCCCTTAGACTTGGCAAGCTGTAGTGCAATAGTGCCTATACTCCCTCCTGCTCCATTAATCAATACGGCTTGGCCGCTCTGAATATTGGCTTCAGTCATGAAATGAAGTGCCTCACTTCCTCCGATGGGAATAGTGGAAGCCTCCTCAAAGCTCATGTTAGCTGGCTTTGTTGCCACTATTCCTGCTTCAGGCATAACTTTGTACTCCGCGTACGCTCCCAAGGTGAGATCTGTACATGCAAACACTTGGTCACCTGGCTCGAATAATGTCACATTCTTTCCGACTTCTTCCACGGTACCAGCCAGTTGTTGTCCAATTATCTTCTTCCTGGGACCTCTGAAACCAAATCCAAGTCGTAGGAGGAGCCGAAGTCCAAATCCATAGTAAGGGAAATTGAACCCTCTAAGTTCGCAGTCTCCCAGAACTACCGTTGTTGCGTGGTTCTTGATTAGAATCTCATCATCCTTTGGGGACGGTTTTGGAACATTTCTTAATTGTAAAACCTCTGGCGGCCCATATTTCGGACATATGACTGCTTTCATGGCACTCCTCCTCAAATTGTCATTTCTGGACAGCAATTATGGCTCTACCTCACCTCTCCTCATCTTAAATCTGGTGTGAAATAAAAAGGTAGAAGAGACCGAGTTGCGGTCTCTCGACAATGACTACTGTTCTTCCAAAAGGAGTCCAGGTAAGAGGATGAGGAAGCCTGGGAGACTCCAGCCAAAAAGTAGCAAAAGAATGCCAATAATGGTGAATGCAGTTCTGTGTGCCATAGGATCTTTGCGCCACATGTATATGATCAAGAGAAATATGGCTTGGATAATGGCTAGAAATTCTACTGCAATCGGGATTGCCCATTGGTAATCTGTAATGAATGCCAAGATTGTAGGGTCGGAAATGAAGGATCCTACGTCCACATATTCAAAGGCGAGTGCAATCAATACGCCCCCGATTGCGAAGACTAGCGTGGTGAGAATGATAAAGATCATTGCAAACCACAGTATTCTCTGTGCTGTTTCAGTTTTCATTTTACTCTCTCCTATTGCGAGTTACACAACGTAACTCTAGCATCCTATCAACTTATTATCGCCCTTAAGAATTATACTATAGTTAAGAATCAGGATTCAATACATGAGCATTTGCTAACTGAGTGAAGTCAGCTGGATTGTGATGACTGAGTCTTCATTGCTAATCTCATGGAGTACTCAGGATTGATGACATTGAAGAGACGAAGTCATCATTTATGACATCGGACTATCCGCATTATCTAGGAGTCTTGACAACCTGATAGTGAGCTGACCGATCATCAAACCTTGATAGGAGTTTCCGGGCTTCAGGAGGTACTACAGCCTCTTCATAATCTTCCCCCGCAAATGTTCTAATAGAGTCCACATTGTCAAACCACATTATAGTAACAAACTCTACTCCATCATCAACATCTCTACGGAGCAAGTGAATTCCCCTGTAGCCTTGAATTGATTGCTTCGCAATATTGACAAATATCTCCCTACGAAGTAATTCTTCATACGCGTCAGCGTTTTCACGATTCGTCCAACCATGCCATATGCGACTTATCATTCAGAATCCTCCTGCGAATCTATTCCATAGTCACTACGATTTTTCCAAGTGCTTTTCCCTCTTCGAGGTACCTGAGTGCTTCAGGAACCTTACTCAAGGATATTTGCCGGTCTATTACGGGAACTACCTTGCCAGCTTCAGAGAGCTCTCCAAGGAACTCATAGTCTTCCTTCGGATTTCGATCCCATGGATTGAGACCGAGTTTCCTACTCCCCATCCTGGATATCAAAGGACCAAGAAACGCGGTCTGGAAGATCGCGGACCTTGAGCCTCCGACCATAATGAACATCCCATCTGAATTCAGCGCTCGCCTGTATGCCAATATTGAGCGACGTGCAACAGTATCGAGAATCATATCATAGCGCTCCCCGGTCTTAGTATAGTCCGTTTTCATATAATCAATGACATGATCGGCTCCTATCGAGCGTAACATGTCCAATTTCATCGCACTATCCACAGCAGTCACTTCCGCTCCGTAGTACTTGGATATCTGCACAGCGAATGTGCCCATTCCACCCCCCGCTCCATTGATTAGAACTCTTTCACCAGACTGTATCTGTCGTTTGCCACGAAGACTCTGCAGGGCGATGATGCCTGCTTGAGGTATAGTTGCAGCCTGTTCGAATGTCATACTGGCTGGTTTCTTTGCTAGTGCTTTTTCAGGTGCTACTGCATACTCAGCAAATGCTCCATAACCATTCGGGAATAGCAAGTCTCCGACGACCTCGTCTCCAGGCTGAAACTGTGTCACGTTACTGCCAACCGCTTTTATCTGCCCCGCAATATCGGTTCCGAGAATCTTGTGTTTTGTCTTCATTGGACCTCCAAGACGGGATGCCCATGAACCTCTCATAGCTTCGAAGTCGGCTGCATTCAGGGATGATGCATTTATTTTCACAAGAACTTCATCATCATTGGGAGCTGGTTTGTCCACCTCTTTGTACTGTAATACTTCTGGGCCTCCATATTTCGTGATTACAATCGCCTTCATGAGCAATCCCTCTTGTGTGTTATAATGGCACAGGGGGAGGCAGTGGGAGGCTGAACAATAGCAATCCACCCAAGACCAGTTCGAAAATCCATATCAACAGACCACCCAAGTTCCATACAGCTTTGGAGCTAGGTCTTACCCGTGAGATGCCGTTGCCAAAGCCATAGATAATGCTGGCAACGATTCCAAACCATCCAATAGCAACTGGTACAACCGTTACATATGCGACAAAAAGGATCGAGTATGCGAGTGTACCAAGAGAGAATAGGATCTGTGCAATTGAGAATGTGGAGTTCTTTGATTCTAGAATGGTAAGGGCTGAATCGACTAAAGCCTCCTTTTCAGCACCGCTGCTACCTGAGTATTGCTTTGCAATACTGAGAAGGCCCCAGTAGTCCCTTTTTTTGTAGATTTGAATTAGGCCCTCGATTCCTCGAGATACAGCCCATACTACTCCAAGTAGAATGTTGAATGGACTGAAAGCAATAAACAAGGTAATAGCTAGAGCTATTATAACGAGATGCTCAGCGATGACTAAGACAGTGCCAGTTCTGAATTTCTTCGGATTCTCCGAAATCTTCTGCAATTGCGCTTCCGGGTTCAATTCACTGAACGTTTCGTAGCCATATCTTGCAGTTGCAAGAATCAGAAGTGCGATGATAAGCAGAAAGAGGAAACCGGATATTTCAGCAAACATGACAATTCACTAACGATGCGTGGATTGGCGTCATTTAAAGATGGCTGACAGCGATAACCAGCATTCTCCATCTCCCAGCACTCATTTTTCATCTGAATCGGTTATTCTACATCTGATTCTTCTGGATCTCAAAGAGATCGGTATTCTTGTCTATCGCCGTTTCTATTCGTTTACAGACTAGCAGGTTGTGGGTCACATGGGAAGCGGGAAACCAACAATTACAAATGTGCTTGCTCGGATGAAATTCCCCGCCATTTCAGAGAATACAACAATTGTGAAGTCGTGAACACCGGGAGAAGCCTCACCAATTACATGAGTCAGTGACACAGAATGATAATCATATGTATCTTGACCCTCATAAGGTCCAACACGTGTGAATGGATTCGTGAGTCGAACACCGTCTACCATGAAATAGAACAGAATATCAGCAAAGGTAGCGGGATCGGGGAGAGTTCTTGCGGATGATGTAAAACTGAGATAGAGAGAAACTGGAGTACCTATCTCCAAAGATATGGTCATATTTGGTACGACTTCGTAGTCTAAAGCAGTGGGAGTGAAAATAGCCTCATTTGATGTATACCAAAATCCTTGGGGACTTTGAGAGTTTAGCTGGTCTTCAACATTGGTAAGTCTTGCTTGGACATCCGCTTGACTTGACCAGGCAGTATATCCAAACCAAAATCCACTTGCTCCGATTATGATACCGATTATTGCTAACGCAACACCTGCTCTTGACATTTTCAAATTACCTCTCGAATAGCCATAGCAGTTCTTGACTTTGAAAGAAAGAATTATGGACCCAACGTGACTATTCGTCTACGGCTGAAGGATTGGCGTCTTTTAAGATGGTTGGAACTGGTAAATATCTCGCGTGCTATAGCGAAGTTCCCGATAAATGGGGTGCGCCAAGTTCATCAAATCCAGCTCATCTTTATATGCGAGAACTAGTTGTTTTGAGAAACTCCAAAGTTCGTTTCCATGCTAGTCGAGCTGCTGATTCAACGTAAGCATCTTTGCGGTCAGGTTCAAAAAACCAGTGTCCTGTATTCTCGTAAATGTGAAATTCCACTGGTCGACCCGCTTTCTTTAGAGATTCTTCTAGTTCCTCAACATTTTCCTTTGGTTCGTAGGGATCATTCTCAGCAAAATGACCCAGGTATCTCGCTCTTGAAGTACTGTGATTGGCAGGACCAGAACCATAAAACAGGACCACTGATTCAATGTGCTCAGGATCAGCTGCTGCCAAATCCAGCGCATAATACACACCTAGTGAGAAACTGACCACAGCAACATCACAGCCTGTAGTACTAGTCTTTGCACAAAGGAATTTCACTCCATCAGCAATCTCATTTTTAGCTTGCAGGTAATTTTCATCGAGGGCTGAACCCAATGATTCTGCCTCGGGTATAGTGTCAGCAATTTTACCATGATACAGGTCTGGGGCGAAAACTAGGAAGCCGGCGGCGGCAAGTCTATCACAGATGCCTTTTATGGTATCATTCAATCCCCACCATGCATGCAGTACTAAAACAGGGTAACCCGAACCTGATGAAGGAGTTGCAAGATACCCATCGGGGCGAGTATTTGACATTCTTAGAACTTTGAAACTCGTGTCACTTAAGCATGTAGGTCTGAAAGATTGGAAAAAGAGAAGCCCATTAGGGGTTGTCAGGACTCATTGTCGTGGTCCCAGACATAATCCCTATATCTAGCCTATATTCATCAATAGCTAGAAGGTGAGCCGAGAATGGAGGATGTGAAGAAGACACTCTCATTGCTATGGGTCGCTCGGATGCTAACAGGCATTCAGGGAGATGTCATCCGAATTATGGACCCTCAAATGCTGGAGGATATTATAGCTGGAACAACAGCTGTACCTATGACTGAAGAGATGCTGGCGGCTATGGCTACAATGATGCTGCTTCCGATTTTTATGGTGTTTCTATCTTTGAAGCTGCCATACAAGGTGAATCGTTGGGCAAACATCATTGTTGCTATTGTCTTCATAGTTATCGATGGTATCGGATTCATCATACCTAGGCCCCTTTATGAAAACATAATGGGAATCGGGTATGTTGTATTTTGTGCATTGATTGTCTGGTACGCTTGGAACTGGACAAAGCAGGAAGACTAGATGTGAGGAATCAGACAATAATGATGGGCGCCCCCAGATTTCTTGGGGCTTTCCCGAATATTCGCTCTGTCATCTCATGATTGAGTGATTGTGGATGTGTCAACTCCCTTAATCATCAACCAAAATGCAATGAAGAATTCATTCCCGATAATAGGAAGTACAAAGACCAGATTTGCAGCCATTCCAAGGTCAATGCTCACCTAGAGTAGCACATTGAAGACTGACATCAATACAATGGCAATGAGCCCCCAAAGTGAGATATATCGTATATATCAGTTATTGGAAATTGGGAAGACTGGTTCAGTAGGATTCTCTGTAAACTTCAAGGGCAAACAAGAGCGTCAGGAAGGGGAACATGAAATTGGACAACGTGGCCCACCAAATGGCAAATGGGCTATGCCAGCTTGGATCTGGAGTCGCTTGAGTGATGTACACGACAATGTATATTGACTGCATGACAAGGAGAATAATGGACAAAGCTATCAAACCAAGAAGCCCGGATTTCCTTCTCCCCAAGAGGAATAGAGTTGTGAAGATGCCAATTACGGTATATATCAGGAGCACAGATAACGCGCTTTCAATATCATTATAGTGGAATTGGTCCAGCCCTATCAAGTATCCCCCAAAGAGCAAGCGAAAGAGCTGCGTTACAACTAGAGCAATGCCGCTTCTTGTAAGCGCCTCTGTATGCCCAACTTTGTCCATGTTTTGCACCTACTCCAGCGCTATGATAACATTACCCTTCTTTCTCCCGGTGTCAACATATCTATATGCCTCGACAATTTCCTCCAAAGTGTAAGTTCTATCAATGACTGACATTAGCTTGCCCTCTTCAATAATCTCCTTTAGCTCAATCAATTCCTCAGTTTTTTCCTTGCCTTGGCTTTCTATGCAGAGGAATATCCCATTCTCCTTCAAAGCGGCTTTGCTACCTGAAGAGGAAATCTTGCCAACTGCATCAAAGATCACATCATATTTCTCACCAGTCTTAGTGAAGTCAGTGGTCCTGTAGTCGATCAAGTTCTCAGCTCCCAGTGACCTCACCATCTCAAAGTTGGATTCGCTACAGACTCCTGTTACATCTGCTCCCCAGTATTTCGAAAGCTGAATGGCGTTTGTGCCCACAGCTCCAGACGCACCATAAACAAGGACACTCTGACCTGGTTTGATGCTTGCTCTCTTTAGAACGTTAAATGCTCCCATCGCTGGGACTGGAAAGGTGGCCGCTTCCTCGAAAGACGCGTTGGATGGTTTTATTGCCATCACGGTGTCTTCTGGCAGAGCTTTATACTCAGCATGACCACCGAAACCAGTTGGGTATGTTGATGCAAAAACATCGTCACCAACCTTGAATTTAGTTACGCTCTCACCTACTGATTCAATTTGACCAGCAAGCTGCATTCCGAGTATCTTCTTTCTTGGCCCTCTGATACCGAGGAATAATCGAGCTAAGAGGCGCGTGAATCTTCCCCCAGGGACATCGAGGCTTCGCATTCTCGAATCTCCTCTTGAAAGAGTACTGGCATGAATCTTAACCAGAACCTCATTGTCTTTTGGGACTGGCTTCGGTACATCTCTTATTTCGACAACTTCAGGGGGCCCGAATCTCTCATATACAGCAGCTCTCATTTTGGTTTCCTTCCAAGGCTCTGTAATTCATCTCAAATAAATCTGTATTTGAAAGAGAGCGAATCACATGAACCGCTGCATCATCTGAACTATGAGACTATCGATGTTTTCTCTGTTGACATCATTTTCAACCATGATTTGACTCACTCGTAGCCTCCGATTGGCATCATGTAAATCCTCCAAGCTTGTGAAGGCCCCTAGTCTTCGGCCAAACCGGTAAATCATCTGTTCCTCTTCATCCATGTCTAGGAACCATTGCAGGATTGATAGTAGTTTGCTCTTTGCTTCAGGGAGTTGTCCCTTGAGATCTGCGAACAGATTCAGTATATGGTCACTCATGAGGAAGCTTGAGATGCCATCAAGATTCTCGATAAAGGTATGGAGTTCGCGAACTACATCAATATCATTGCAGCGATCAAACTGACCCGACATCATGAGTTCATAGAGTGGGGCTCGGACTGGGAACGCAAGGGGCCGCAATCGAATGAAGTCGGGGTCAATCTGGTTCAAAGCGTCAGCAGACTCAATAGCATGCTCGTTCGAAAGACTGCGACCACCAAGACCAGGCATGACGTATTCAGACAACTCCATTCCTGCTTCTTTCACCTTGAGTCCAGCTTGGATATGAATTGCCTTTGACGCTCCCTTCCGCACCATCTTGAGAACATTGTCAGAGCCAGACTCAAGTCCCACATGGATTCGTGTGAGACCAGCTTCCCTCAGAGTAGTCAGGTCTTCCGCCCTCATCTTGTTTATTGTTGATGAACGGGAATAGGATGTAATCCTCTCGATATCGGGGAAGCTTGTCATCAAATGATTAAGGATCATCTCTAGATTCTCTAACCCTATAACCAATGCATCAGCATCTTGAAGAAACACCGATTTCATTCCGAAGCTCGTCCATTGCATAGCAGCATCATAGGCAAGGGGCTCTTCGATTTGAAGACCGACTCTTGGATTCAGTAAGAAGTCGGTGTATTCGCGAATATAATCGATGTCCTGCATTATATGCTTGAGCTCACGCACTGAGAATTCAGCATCCTTGTACACCGGGCAGAATAAACACCTGTTCCACTCGCAATTGCGAGTCACTCGAAGCAGAAGACTAGGAGCCTCACTTGGAGGTCTTATGGGGCCTATTTCGTACATATAATCCTCATTATCCTGACTCACAACTTTCTTCCTCATGTACTGCTTCTACCAAATTTCGGAGTACTGGCTTCTGAAAGACACGAGCGCCATCATCTTGTTAGTGTTTTCCTTTGTAGCCGAAGAAGATGGCTTACAGGATTTGAATCAAGTTCAGAGCGAACTCTTCAGCTTTCCTAAGATCTTTGGCATTAGGTCGGCCCTTGTTCATTCCCCCGAAGAATCTCAGGAAACTGTTGGTGTTGAATCCGTTACAATTGAATTCGCCAATAATCCTGAATCCTTTGGCTTGCAGCTTTTCTCTAAGAGGGGCGTGAAATCCTTCATGGCCAGTTGCAACTCCACTGGTTGAGTAGAGGAATGCATTCCCGTCGACAACCTGTGGTAGATTATCAGCGAGTTCAAGCAGAGCTCGATGATGTTTCTCATCGTAAATCCCTGATCCAAAGCCTATCAAATCATATTCGTGAACTCCTCCACGGTCAAATTGCTGAGGCGCCTTTATTTGTGCATTAAGAACTCTGGCAAAGACATTTGCAATCTTCTCTGTATTCTTGTGATGAATAGAAATCAAGACCAGCAAAGATTTCATGAACCATCCCTCTACTTCATTTCCAAGAATGTCCGCGGCATGCCGCGGACATAGTTGATTTCCTGTGGGGTCAACTAGTAGGCTAGCCTACTAATCTGAGTCAGTCGTTCCTTCTGGCTCAACTGCAGCTTCATCAGCAGTTTTGCTAGAAACTCCGCCTTCCTTTCTCATCTCCTGACTTATCCAATAGAAGAAGTAAATCGCTATTGGAATACCGAAAATCAGAAGGACCCAGAGAAATGCAGCTATCCAGGAATACACCCAGTCATTCAATGTCCATGACTCAAAGGCAAGATTCCAGCGGCCATCTATCCAGACAATGATTAGCCAAAACACTGCAACAATGAAACCAAAGGCATCGCCCTCTTCACGTCTTCCACGCTTCTCTCTTGTTATGTCCTGTTCTTCCTCTGGAAGCTGTTTATACCATAGGAAGTATATCGCCGCAACTACCACAAGTACCCAACTTCCCACAAGGACAAGCTCCCAGAAAATCATATGCAAAATGAAAGTGATAAAGTAGCCAACTGTGAATTCTCCAAGCACTGATGGCAAAAGCCCAGTTGCTTGTGCTGT